>CALHBQ010000338.1 GCA_937930815.1 uncultured Saprospiraceae bacterium
CGACCATAACCCAAACCAAAAGTGCTGCGTTCAGTCAATTCATAAGACATGTTCAGTCTCGGTTCAATTGACCAAGAGTCATTCAACCCAAAATATGCGGTATGCAAACCTGAGTTAAAAGTGAGCTTATCATTGGCCTTGTACTGCCATTGTCCGAATGCTCGGTACAATGCAGCGTCCCCATTAAAATCAAGTTCAGAAAACCAAACATCATCATCGAACAAAATAGAATCCAATACATTGATGTCATATAAATCGTAGATGACACCTGTTTTGATTCGATTTTTTGCGTCGATTTTTTTGTTCAAAGTCCAATTGACACCAAGTTTGTTTTGACCCGTTCTTGAAATGAAATCCTTTTTAAAAATACCATTTTCAAGATCAATAATTTCTTCGTTGAAGTTTAGTGATTGAGTTGCAGAGTAGGTAAGTGCAAAATTAGAAGAAGTATTATTATTGAAAAAATAGGTGTGATTGATACCACCCATTCCAGTTTGAGTACCTGCTTCAAATCTTGTTTCTCCATCTGAGAACAAGTTACCTTCTGGCTCTGGTTCAAAAGCAATTTTGGAAATTCCACCTAAACCCCAAATGCTAAAACGGCCTGCTTTTTCGGTTGGAATATTGATTTTGAAACTCCCATCTTGATATTGAGGAACATTGCTTCCTGTTCCAAAATCAATTCCCAACGCCTGAAAAACACCAAGCGTAGAGTAGCGATAATTGGCAAGAAAAGATGATTTTTTACCAATGCCCAACGGCCCTTCCGCTCCAGCTTCAAAACCATTAAAACCAATTTGTCCTAAAAACTCATATTTATCAGCGTTTCCGTTTCGCATTTTTAAATCGAAAACAGCTCCTGTTGCGTTTCCATATTCCGCTGGGAAAGCACTGGAAAGGAAATCGCTGGTACGTAAAACATTGGCGTTTAGCATAGAAATTGGGCCACCCGTGGTGCCCAAAGCTGCCCAGTGATTTGGAGAAGGAATATCCACGCCTTCCAATCGCCAAAGTACCGCTGACGGTGAATTTCCTCTTACGATAATGTCGTTTCTATCATCGCTTGAGCCACTTACGCCTGCGTAGTTTTGCGCCATTCGAGAGACATCGCCCAATGAGCCAGAGAACCGAGATACCTCTTCCATTGTCATGGAACGAGCGCTCACAGCAGCCATTTCGTTGACAGCAGTTCGTTTGCCTTTGGTGGCAGTGACAACGACCTCATCCAATTGGTTGAGGTCTTCTTCCATCTCAACGTTGACCACCAATTCTTTTCCAGAATTGATCAATAAATTGGTTTTTGTAACTGGCTTGTAACCGATGTAGCTAAACTGAAGCGCTTGACGACCAACCGGTACATTTTCCAATTTGAAATTTCCATCAACATCGGTAGTGGTTCCAGTTACTTCTTCGCCGCCCAATAAAACGACGGTTACGCCAATCAACGGATATTCCGCTTCTTTGTCGAGTACTGTTCCTTTAATGGTTTGTGTGATTTGCGCGAAAGCGCTCATAGAAAATAAAAACAGAAGGGTAATTAAACTTACTTTTTTCATGTCGGTGTTGTGTAATTAAGTTATAAATAACAGTGATTTCTTTGATGACATAAATGTCGGAGTTTACCCTGCTTTTTTAGACACTATTTCGATGAATTGTCGAAAAAGGGGGGTGAATTGTAGTGTTTGTTTTATATGGTGCTTGAAATGGTTTTTTTGTTGTGATAAATTGTGGATTTGGAATTAGAAATTAGGTTAATTTTAGACTAAAAATTACTTGAGATATGGATATTGGAATTTTGTTTTGGATTTTATTTATTGGAGTTTTCATTTACCGCTATTTAAATATTGATAAAATAATTGAAAGAAATTTTAAAAGTAGGTTGAAAGAATTGGAGTTTTACCTGAAACAAGATGCCCAAAAGCGTAACTATAAAATAAAAGAAATTTCAAACCTTTCGAAAGATGATTATAAACTTTATAAAGTCTCAACGTGGTATCGTAGGCCTGAGGTAATGTTAGGTAAGAATCATTATCTTTCAAGTGAAGATTTTTACTGTAAAGTAAGTACTTCGGAGGATAGCGAATATTTAGTTATTATCACCACAAATAATTGGTCGGGTCCCAGTCATGAATTTAAATGGGTAGCAAGGCCAAAAGTATGATTCCGGTCAAACTCATTTTCTAAAACCCTTTTACTTAAATTTCAGTGATCTTCATAAATATGAAAAACCTATTTCTCCTAATTTTAATTTTTATGTCCTCCTGCAATAGCTCAAAAAATGAACCTACAAAAGAAGCTAAATGCGGTGGCACTGAATTCATTCCAATCCTAAATACCTATGATTCAAGTCCTCAAATTGCTCCATACGTAGTAGAAATTTTCGAAGACAAAAAAGGTAATCTATGGTTTGGAACAGTGGAAAAAGGAGCGGCTTGTTATGATGGAAAAGAGCTCAAATACTATTCAACAAAAGAAGGAATGTGTGGACAAACTATTTCAAGTTTTGTGGAAGATGAAAAAGGAAATATTTACTTCGGTGGTCATACTGGTATTTGTAAATATGATGGAAAAGCGTTTACTAATATACTGACTACCAGTGGTTTACATGATCAAGGAGATGGATGGGCAAGTGTTCAATCTGATAAGTCAGGTAATATTTGGGTGAGCACTCGTAAAGGTGTTTTTCAACTTAAAGGAAAAGAATTGGTCGAGTTTAAACTTCCAATTGACAAGTCGAGAATCACATCTTTTAGTATCACGCGAGGCGGTGCGGGACTTGATTTGGAAGATAGTAAAGGCAATCTATGGTTTGGAACAGATGGTTATGGTATTTTGAAATACAATCCTAACACTGAAAAGTTCACCCATTTTACAAAACAAGATGGTCTTTGCAATAATAATATCACCTCAATTATGGAAGATAGCAAAGGTCTAATTTGGATTGCCTGCGTCCAATCATCTCAACCCGAAATGACGGGTGACGGAGGTCTTTGCCGATATGATGGACAGTCATTTACAAAATTTGATGACATGAAAGGTTTGAGTCAAAATGACATTTATACCGTTTATGAAGACCAATCCAATAATATATGGATCGGCGCTACAGGAATTGGAATCTATCGTTTTACTGATGAAAAGTTTACTTTATTTAATAAAACAGATCGTATGGATTTGACCTCGAAGTTTGGCCTTCAAAGTGCTTTGGAAGATAGCAATGGAAGACTTTGGTTTGGGTTTTCAGGAGGTCTTTTTCGATTTGATGAAAATGCTTTGGAAGGGGAGCCTTCGATTATTAATGTTTTGAAGGAGGGACCTTGGGAGTGAAAAAAAGCCCCTTTCAAAATTCAATTCAAAAGGGTCACTAATGTTTGGTGATTTATTTTCTTTAATTATCACCTAAATACTCAAATTCCAATTCACGAATATTTTCATCCATCAAAATCTGACAAGCGAGTCTACTGCCATTTTGATGATTAGGCAGCACCAATAGGCAATGTTGCTCATCCTCATTTTCTATTGGCAAATTAGCGTTTTCTGAAGTTTTAATATGGCAAGTGCCGCACCAAGATCGGCCTCGACAATCCCCCCAATCTTCAAATCCTTGGTCTCGAATGTATTCCATCAAATTGGGGTAGGAGTGAGGTTTAAACGATAATTGATGTAGCACCCCCATACTATCTTTGTAAGCAAAATTATGCGTCTTATGTTTTTTGAGCATGTAGGTATTCTAATTTGGATTGAAAAAGAGCGCCCATTTTTGTGGCCCGCATTTTAGCTTCATCAGCTTTTTCTCCTTCAAAATTTTCTGTAATTGTTTCAACAAATAAGCTTATCCAGCGGTCAAAATGCTTTTTTTCAATGGATAGAGGAATGTGCTTTTCAAAAGGATTTCCTCTGTAATCTTGAACGGCAAAAAGTACGGTGTTCCAAAAACTATACATTTTTTCAAGATGTGGTTGCCAATTATCATTGGGAATTCGGGAAGCAAATACAACTCCTATCAATGGGTCAGTTTTGACCTTTCCGTAAAATGAATCCACAAATATCTTTACATCTTCTTTGTCTTGGAGGTCATTCATTTTTTATAAATTTTAATAAAACTAAAAACCAGTAGAATGACTTTTGAGCATTCCATGGCGACATAAATAAAGTGGTGATTTGTTGCTGGAACTTCTATTCCTTGAAGTAATTTATCAACCCGTGCATTGAGCAATGGCAATAGCCAAATACTTTGAATGACTATCAAAGTGAATAGTATTGCCAAAGCAAAAAAGGTCATCGTTTCGATGGCGCTGTACTCTTTTACAACATAAATTGCTAAAAGTGTCGCAAATACGATCTCCACTTTATTGAGTGCTGAGAAAACTAATTTTCCAATACCCAATCCTAAAACAGTGGTAATGTTGGGCGCTTGAAATTTGAGTGGCGCTTCCAAAAAGGAAATGCCTAAAACCATTCCTAACCAAACGCCCAACACTAACAGAAATACTAATTTCATGCTTTTGATTTATGCAGACACAATGAAATAAGTGATAATTGGTATGATGGTCATCAAGACAATTGTAGCATGATACAATGGAATGTAAAATGTATTTTTTGTCTCTGCAATGTGTGCAACGACATTGGCGAAAAACATCAACATCGTCAATCCAATGAACCAAATGTAGTTTGGCGTAATCGCAGCCATCGCGAAGGTTGAAACAACCATAAACAAACATGGGATGTAAATAATGGCTGACATGTACCAAAATATACGGTCGTTTTTGCGATTTTTGATATAGTCCATGTACACATCCGTCAAAGAACGAGTTGCTTTTTTAGGTGTGAAAGTTCTTGCTGGTGAAAAATTTCTACTAATAGTTGCCATGATAATGAATTTTATAATTAAGAATAAAAGACCTTTATATCTTCTTTTGTTTTAAAAAAAACTAACGATTAAATACCTCTTGATGAAAGCCCTCGACCAAATCTTTCAAGGTGTTGTTTTTGCACATATCATTCAGCTCATCTCTTACCTTTTCAAACTGAAAGTGCATCGGGCAGGGCTTCGATGCATTGCATTGCGTAAGACCCAATCCGCATTTATTGAAAATGTTTTTGCCATCGATGGCATCCACGATTTCATATAGGGTAAT
>CALHBQ010000339.1 GCA_937930815.1 uncultured Saprospiraceae bacterium
ATTATTTTTGGTAAAAATAGTCGAACTTTTTTAAACCGACTTTAAATTTATTTCTTTGTAGTGGGCTTTCTTACAAAAAGGAAACCAAGAGATTTTTTTTGAACCATATAAGACATAAAAGAACATATAAGATTTCAGAAGCGACTTATATGCCCTTATGTGCCTTATATGGTTCAATTATAATTTTCATAAAAAAGCCCTTAACTGATAGAAAGTTGTCTAAAATTGGATATATAAATGAAATACTTTTCGACATTAATATTCTTTCTTTTCTTTTTGCATCTGCAAGCTCAAAATTGCGACCCGTATTTCGTTGCCCCAAATAGTGTGCGGAATGCCAATTATGATATTAAACTCACCCTCGATCACGCTGCAAAAACCATCGCTGCGACCGAAACACTGATTTGGATAAACCATTCTCCAGAACCTGTTCAGGAGGTTCGGCTGTATATGTATCTCAATGCTTTTAAAAATACAAATTCTACTTTTCTAAAAGGTACAAGTAATGTTTTTGGCCAAACTTTCGATGACCGAACGGCTGATGAATGGGGTTGGATAAATGTGGAGGAAGCAATACAGCGAGGAGGCAAAAATCTCACCGCTGGCATGAAATACATTCAACTCGATGATGGAAATGTAGATGATCAAACTGTTTTGCAAATTCCGTTGAGTCAGCCAATCGGAGCAGGTGATACTTTGTTTTTGGATATGAAATTTACGGCTAAACTGCCGAAAATCATTGCTCGAACGGGTTACTCTGAAAAAGACTATTGTGCTTTTCTACATTGGTTTCCACAGGCAGGTGTTTACGAACAAGACACGACTGGCAAGTGGGGATGGAACTGTCACCAGTTTTTTAGAACAACGGAATTCTATGCAGATTTTGGAAATTATGATGTAGAAATGACGCTTTCCAATCATTTAAAAATCGGTGCATCAGGTTGTAAAATAAAAGACGAAGACAACGGCGACGGCACTCGAACAGTCAAATATCATGTCGAAGATGTGATTGATTATGCATGGGTTTGTTACTCCGAATTTGAAGAACACATCGATCAATGGGAGCACGTAGAAATCAAAGCAATGGTTCCAATCGAGCATCGCTCGTTGGCGCCTCGGTTGATTACCGCAGTCAAAAACTCATTGGAATATTTAGATAAAAATGTTGGTAAATATCCTTTTACAACTATAACGATAATTGACCCACCGCTACATGGATTGCGCTCAGGGTTGATGGAATACCCGACCTTAATTACGGGTGGTTCTGCATACGGTGCGCCGAAAGGATTTCGTGGAGTAGAGTCCTTGATTGTGCATGAATTTACACATCAATACTTCATGATGATGTTGGCTTCTAATGAGAAAGAAGAAGCATGGTTGGACGAAGGTTTTGTCACTTATTACGAAGATAGAATCGGCATCAACTACTATGGCGAGCAACATTCTCAAATGGATTTGTTCGGTATTCACCAAGGAAATCGAGAGATGTCGAGAGTGGAATACACGAGCATGGATAACCTCGCAAGCGGCGCTACCGTCGATCAAGGTTGGAATAATAAAACTACTCGAAGTCGTGAATTAGTATATCAAAAAACGGGTACCATGCTCGTCACGATGGAACGATTGATCGGCCTCGAAACGATGAATAAAGTCATCAAAACTTATTTCGAAAAATGGAAATTTAAACATCCGAGAGGAACTGATTTTATTGCAGTGGCTTTGGAGGTAGTTGAAAAAGAAAAAGGGGCAGAAATGAAAGCGGTTATTGCTTCTTTACTACAGCAATCGATTTATGAAGCATCGTATTGTGATTACTCGATGACCTACGCATTTAGTAGTCCGAAAGCTACAGGTATGGGACTTTTTGAAGAAAGTGATTCTTTAGGTTTTAAAAAATCTAAAGGCTTGGAAGGTTACAACAATGAGATTCGAGTGGATAGAAAAGGGGAGATGATTTTACCTGTTGATATCGAAATCATTTTCAAAAATGGAGAAAAGAAAATAATCGAATGGGATGGCGTCGAGCGCTCAAAAGTATTTGAATTCGAATCTGACACCAAAATTTTAAGCGCACAAATCGACCCCGAACAAAAAATCTATCTCGACATCAACTTCAACAATAATAGCTATACTTGGAAACCCGAAGAATCTGTTTTCTGGAAATATGCTTTTAAAGTGGTATTTTGGGTTCAGAATGTTTTGCAATCAGTGGGGATGTTTGCATAGACGAATGACGAGAAACGGCCGCTTCGCTGACGGAAGACGGATTTTCCGTTGCTTTATTCTGTGATTCGTTTCTCGTCATTCGTTTTCCGTCTCCCGTCATTCGTTTCAAATTTAAAATCTATAATTATGAAAATCCTAAGTTTAATTCCAATGTTACTTTTTAGCTGTTACGCGATGGCATGCAGTTGTTTTTTTACGCCAATGAGTGCAAAAAAAATCATGCAAAGTGATTTGGTACTTGAAGGAAAAATCATTGGTAAAGAAGAAGTTGCTTATAGCTACAAATACACGGTTCGTGTAAAAGATGAAATAAAAGGAAAAGTTTCTAAAAAAACGATAACGGTGATGTCTCCTATTTCGGGTGCAGCCTGTGGTGTTAACTTGAGATTGAATGAAGTTTATTACCTCTATATTTATGG
>CALHBQ010000340.1 GCA_937930815.1 uncultured Saprospiraceae bacterium
CTGCTCTGCTCGCGTGATGGCTACATAAAACAAGCGGCGTTCCTCCGCAATCTGCTCTGGCGAATCCATCGACATGAAAGAAGGAAATAGATTTTCCTCCAATCCAACACAAAAAACAGATTTGAACTCCAGTCCTTTGGCGGAGTGAACCGACATCAAAGTGACTACATTGTCAGACTGATTTTCTTTATCAAAATCGGTAACGAGCGCGATATTTTGCAAGTAACCCGCCAATGACTTGTCATCGTTCTCCTCCTCTCCTTCTATCAATAAATCACTTTCCACAAATTCGTTGATACCGTCAAGTAGCGAGTTGACATTTTCCAAACGTCCCAATCCTTCGATTGAAGTATCGTTTTTCAGGTGGTCAATTAAACCCGATTGACGCGCCACAAAAGTGGCAACTTCATAGGCAGAAGCGGTTTCTGATTTTTTGGTTCCAGCAATCAATTTTTGCTTAAAATCGTATAAAGTCGCTTTCGCTTTTTTTGGAATATCGGCACTGTCCATCACCTCCCACATCGGTCGTTGCAAAGCGTTGGCAGCAGCAGCAATTTTATCAACCGTCGATTTACCAATTCCTCTTTTTGGGTAATTGATGACTCTTCTTAACGCCTCATCATCTGCCGGATTGACCACCAATCTTAGGTAGGCAATCAGGTCTTTTACTTCTTTTCTTTGATAAAATGACTGTCCACCATAGATTCGATATGGAATATTGTACCGACGCAGATACTCCTCAAAAACCCTTGATTGCGCATTCGTTCGGTACAAAATTGCAATCTCTTCATTGCTCAAGTGATTGCGCATTTTTTGCTCCATGATGGAATCAGCGACCCGTTTTCCTTCCTCAGAATCCGTCATCGCTTTTATCACCTGAATCTTTTCCCCATCTCCTTTATCGGACCAAATCGTTTTCTTGATTTGATTTTTATTGACGCCGATGACCTCATTCGCTGCTTTTACGATGTGGTCAGTAGAACGATAATTTTGCTCCAATTTAAAAACCTGAATTCCATCTTTGGTAAAGTCTTTTTCGTAATCCAAAATATTCTGAATCGTCGCGCCACGGAAACCATAGATACTTTGCGCATCATCTCCCACTGCACAAATATTGGCTTTACTGCCTGGGTACTTCACCAATTTTTTAATAATCGAATACTGCAAATAATTCGTATCCTGAAACTCATCGACCAAAATGTATTTGAATCGCCTACGATAATATTCCAACACATTGTCTGGGTTCTTCTGCAACAACTCAAACAAACGGAACAGCAAATCATCAAAATCCATCGCGCCAGCTCGTTTACAACGTACGACGTATTCAGTATATATTTTATGAAAGTGTGGTTTTTTCGCAATTCGATCTTTCTCTACTAATTCTGGCTTTGACGCGTATAGTTTCGGTGTAATCAAATTACTCTTGCAAGACGAAATTTTAGATTTTACCGCATTCGCGTTATAAACCTTACCATCCAAATTCAACTGTTTGATGATTACAGAAATTAGACTTTTCGTATCATCTGAATCATAAATTGTAAAATTGGATGGGTAACCGATTTTCTCTGCTTCGCGTCTCAAAATCCGCGCAAAAATACTATGAAACGTTCCGGCATACACTCGATTTGCTCGCTCCCCAACTACCTTGGAGATACGTGCTTTCATTTCACGAGCGGCCTTGTTGGTAAATGTTAAAGAAAGAATTTCCCACGGCGGAGTGCCTTTTTGGATGATGTGCGCTATTCGATAAGTCAGCACGCGTGTCTTGCCCGAACCGGGGCCAGCGACCACCAAAACGGGGCCTTCTGTGTTCACGACTGCTTTGCGTTGTACTTCATTTAACTCGTCCAAATAGCTGCTCATTCTCTGTATATTTTAGAGTGCGAAAGTAATCAATAATAGTTTCGGTTAGGACGCTGTGAAGGTAGTATTTTTTTTAAATTTTAGAAATTATTTGTTTTTTATTTTAACAAAATGTTTTAAATGATAAAGCAGTGAGAGTAAGGAGTTTGCAATACTACCGATATTATTGATTCTCTAAATTTCATTCAATTTGAAATAAATTAATTTTATTTGTGAATAGCGAGGCATCGCCATATTGAGTTATGCATTACGTTTCGTAATGTCCATTCTAATGTAAGGATGTATCTAATATTATTTTTAAATTTATATAAAGAATGTATTAGAATAGTATTCTTGTATTTACAATATAGTGTACCTATAAATGGGATTCATTCTCTTAATATTTTAGAATATGGTTGATGCCTCGCTTTTTTCTCAAGAAGAATAATTGTTATGAAGAAAGAAGCATATGTCTTTGAATCAATGTCTGATTTTATTCACTCAATAAATTATCAAGCTTTAAAGAAAAAAAAGAAACCAATCACATCTACTAAGTTTTTTGAGATCATAGAAAACAAAGAAGCTTTTTATAAAAACTTTAGTTTACCCAAAAAGAATGGCAAAAAGCGGTCTATCAACGAACCTCTATATGAACTTAAAGAAATACAGAGGTACTTAAATCAAATTCTCTCATTAAAATTCTATTCTTCTAATCCTCATAAATGCATAAATGGGTTTGTCTTAAATCGAGGCATCAGAACAAATGCTGAACCTCACATTGGAAAAAAATATTTGCTAAACATGGATATTTTAGATTTTTTCGGTTCTATAAATGCCCAGAAAGTCCAAAAGTATCTTTCATACAGCCCTTTCAAAATTTCGAGAACTAACAGAGTAAATAAAATAATTTCTGATTTAGTAACATTTAAAGGAGGATTACCTCAAGGTAGTCCGACATCCCCTATCATTTCAAATATAGTTTGCAAAGACTTTGATTTTGCCATGTTGATGTTAGCTAAAAAATATAAACTAAAATATTCAAGATATGCTGATGATATTTCATTTTCTACTAATCAAGAAATAGATTTTAAAAGTTTCGAAAATACCGTTACTCAAAAATGTTTCAAACATGGTTTTAAGGTCAACAAAAAAAAATCAAGACTTTTACATGCCAATCAAAGACAATCAGTGACAGGAATAGTTACCAATACAAAACTTTCTATAAAAAGGGAATACCTGAAGATCACAAGAGCAATGCTTCATAATTGGAAAACTAAAGGATATAAAGATGCTCAAGAAATTTTCATGAAAAATGCTCCTCCGAAATCTGGTAAATACCTTCATAATGTAGTACTTGGAAGAATCAACTTTATTTCTCATATAATAGGAAATGAGCATCCCATTTCAAGAAGACTAATTGAAAATTATTGGCAACGGCTAAATTGTATTGACTATGGATTTGTAATGGAAAATGATAGTCAAAAAAAACTTTTTAGTCTAAATAGAGAAGCAGAAAAAATATCTTTAGACAAGTCATTTTCATCAAACCAGATCGATAGATTTTTACATTATACCTCAAAGTGTTTCCAGCAAATGGAAGAATTACACAAATACTACTTTTATGAAAAATTTGAAGGAGATTTCTCTCAGATAGGAGGTTTTCTGTTCGATAGTTCTCCTAATATTCAAAACTATTTTAAAAATAAAAAGGACAAAATTAGTTCTGAAGAACAATTATTAGAAAAAGCAAGAATTCAAGCTTGCAATCAAACTAGCTTCAAGAGCTTTAATGCAAGCCAACTTGAATATATCTTCTTCAAAGAAAATTATTATTTATTGAATAGAAATCTAAAAAAAGAACACACCTATATCAGGAGAGTAAGAAATTATTATACACATAACTCTCCAATGACAAAAATGAGTGAAAATACATTACGCGAAGAAGCTATAAAAATCAAACAACGCAGAAATATTGAAATAATAAATCATTCGACTATTTCTAATTTACACCCGAACGAAAAAAAGGTATTTGAAGATTTGAGACTTTACAATTGGATAAATAAGTCTCCATTTGATGAAGTAAGGAAGTTTTTATTTGAAACGGTAGAGAATGTTCAATACCTTAAAAGAACAATAGAATCTAACAGAAAGGAATCTTAGCTAGTAAAATTTTTATATAGTTAGACAATAAAAATAAGAAGTTCGTAGAAAAACCCCACCACCCAATCCCCCAATCCCCCTACCTTTAAAGAAAACATCAAAAATGATCCAAAACCACGAAATTGACTACAAAATTTACGGCGAAGAACTCCAAGCCGTAGAAATCACATTAGATCCTCAAGAAACCGTTATCTCAGAATCGGGCAGTTTTATGTACATGGACAGCGACATTCAGATGGCGACTGTTTTCGGAGACGGAAGCAAAGCTGCTGGCGGCTTTTTTGGAAAACTCGTCACCGCTGGCAAACGAGTGCTCGTTGGCGAAAGCCTTTTCCTAACCACTTTTACCAATCATGGTGGCGGGCGTTCGACGGTTACTTTTGCCGCACCTTATGCAGGTAAAATTGTTGCGATGGACTTAAGCCAATTGGGCAACAAAGTCATCTGTCAAAAAGATGCATTCCTCTGCGCCGCCAAAGGCGTACAAATTGGAATTGAGTTTAAACGCAAACTCGGCACTGGACTTTTCGGAGGAGAAGGCTTCATCATGCAGAAACTGGAAGGCGATGGTTTGGCCTTCGTTCATGCTGGCGGATACATTCTCAAACGCGAATTGGAAGTTGGCGAAATGCTTCGTGTTGATACCGGCTGCATCGTCGCTTTCACCCAAAACGTAGATTACGAAATCGAATTCATCAAAGGTATCCGCAATATGGTTTTTGGTGGAGAAGGACTGTTTTACGCAGTACTCCGTGGCCCTGGAACTGTTTGGATGCAATCCCTTCCAGTCAGTCGTTTGGCAGGTCGAATTTTACAATACGGTCGTCGCTCTGGAAGAAAAGGCGAAGGCTCTGTTTTGGGACAATTGGGTGATTTGATTGATGGGGATGGATTTTAGATTTTATTGAACCATATAAGGCACATAAGAGCATATAAGAATTTCACGGAGCGACTTAAATGCCCTTAAATGTCTTATATGGTTCATCAAAAACCATGCAATAAAAGTTAAAATTTCCCTAATTACGACATTTGTCGTTTAAAAATTTGTTTATTACGACAACTGTCGTTTATATTTACACTGTCAACAAATTTTTGAACAATGAGTCAAATCAAACCATCAGACGCGGAAGTGGAAATCTTACAAGTTTTATGGGAGCACCAACCTTGCTCCGTAAAATTTGTCCATGAAATTATCAGCAAGAAAAAAGAAGTAGGATATACGACTACCTTAAAACAGGTGCAGCGAATGCAGGACAAAGGGCTGGTCGAACGCGAACGAGGCGAAGGAAAATCATACAACTACTCCGCAACAGAAAAAGCTGAAAAAACCAAAAGCAAACTCTTTGACCGATTGGTCGAAAATGCTTTCGGCAACTCCGTAAGTGACTTAATGCTGCATGCCCTCGGCAAGTCCAAAGCTACTCCCGAAGAAATTGAAGAACTCAAAGCCTTCATCAAAAAAATCGACAAAAAATGAATGGATTCCTAATTGAATTGACACCCGTATTGGATAGTCTTGGCTGGGCCATTTTGCATAGCCTTTGGCAAATCTCATTAGCTGCCGGATTGGTTTTTCTTTTCTACAAAATAACCAATCCTCAACATGCCAAGCAACGATATTTGTTCAGTGGCGCCATGATGATTGTTTGTTTGCTTGCCTTCACTTTTACTTTCGGTTGGTATTTACCGATTGAGAAAATGGACAGTTTTTCGAAAGTAGAATATGCTCCGGCCAATACTGAGTTTTCTGAATTGGCTTTCGCCGAAACAGTGGTTTGGTCAGAAATTCCTTCGACAATTTCAACTTCCATTTCTGGTTGGTTGAGCCAATATACTCAATGGATTAGTCTCGCTTGGGCGATTGGATTTTTGATTTATGCTTTCAAATATTCCATCGCTTTCAGTATGACTATGCGCTTGCGAAATGTGGGCATCACAGAAGTGGAAAAAGAATGGCAGCAAAGAATGAATCATTTAATTCACGCTGCTAATGCAAATTCTAACACTCAATTGAAATATTCCAAACTCATCAATAGTCCACTGACAATTGGGTTTTTCAAGCCACTGATTTTAGTACCTCTTGGCTTCTTGGCAAGTTTGCCACCTGAGCAAGTTGAAGCAGTTTTATTGCATGAAATTGCACACATCAAACGTCATGACTATTTGATCAACTTGATTCAAACCACCATCAAGACTATCTTTTTCTATCACCCCGGCATACGATATATTTCTACCAAAATAGATGTTGAACGAGAGCATTTATGCGATGACTTTGCGATTGAAATGACCGACGACCCGACTTCGCTGGCCAAAGCTTTGGGCTTTCTTCAACTTCAATTACTCACCAACCAAAACTCATTTGCAATGAATTCAAATCAAAGAAATCACCCGTTTTTATCACGACTGAAAAGATTATTTGGCA
>CALHBQ010000341.1 GCA_937930815.1 uncultured Saprospiraceae bacterium
TCAAATTAGGTTTAATCACGCCTTTGAAGGTTTGAATGATTGTGTCTATTTCCAAACCCTTAAAAAGAATTATTTTATTGACGTCCTTAAAACATCAGGAACAAAAATCGATGAAATATTAGCTCGATTTTCAATTTTCCCAAACCCATCCAACAACCAAATCAACTTCAATTTCCAAACCCCAATATCAAAGCCTCAACATTTTGAACTCTACAACATCGCAGGTCAAAAAATTATTTTCCGAGAAGTGAGCGGTGATTTTATAATTGAAAAATTGGAGGTGGGCAGTGGTGTTTTCTTTTTTGAAATGAGGGAGAGTGGAGTAGTGATAGAGCGAGGCAAGATTGTATTTTTAAACTAATCCAAAACTTAAATTTTTACAATGAAAAAAGTTATTAATTTACTTTTCATTTTGAGTTTGTTTTGCAATCCTGTTTCTTCACAACCAGAAGGATGGGGCGATTATTCAGAAATATTTTTTGGACAATATTTTGGGAATTGGTGGCATTCAGAGCCCTCTATTGCCCAGGTGCCCAATTCCGAAGATGTTATTATCTCTTATGGAGGAAGTATTTTACGAAGAGGAGCTAAAGAATGGGATAGACAACACGTTCCAACTGATATCCATCCTTTCGAAGGTCAAACACATTTTATCGAGACTACTCCAAATGGCTTTTTTGTCAGTTGGGATTATTTACGAAAAGTAGATTCAAATTGGAGTTGGGATAGAATTCATGTTTTTGCAGAATTCGATTACGAAGGAAATCTGCTTAGTCAATCTGAATTTTTCATGCAAACGGTCGGGTTTGGAAGTGGAAGTCACAACGCTTATTCTTATGCTGGGTATTTACTTGATAATGGAAATATTATCACGGTTGAGTACAAAGGAAATGATAGAATCCGTTGCTTTGATAAAACAGGAAACCTCCTTTGGAATGTTAAATCACCGATTGTACCTCATGATGAAAAACCTTCAGTTATCCAACTTGCGAATGAGACGATAGTTCTTGTTTCAAAATCAAGATGGGTTGCATTTATTAACCCTGAAAATGGTGATATAGTAGAAACAAAAGAATTTTCCAACGAATTGAATAAAGATATTATACTTGGAAAAGATAAGTTATCTTTTTACTTATTGAAGGAAGGGGAAATCAAGTATTGTGATAATTCAGGAAGTACATTGAAAAGTATCAAATACCCAAAAATGGAGCTTGCGAAAAATAAAGCTTGGGTTGAACTGGATAATGGGGTTGTGGCCATTTTGGGGCACAGTGAAGAAGGATTTATTCTGAAAAAAGTAGATTTAGTAAATGAGTTGGTCATATCTGATTCCACTTATTCTGATTTTGGAAATGTAGATGAATTTAGATCTGATTTTATAATAAAAAGTGGAAATAACGATATACTGTTTTTCGGTTTATCAATTGAATCTCTTGGTTTTAGGGAAATAAAAGGAACTATGAGAGCAATTCAGATTGATGCAATTACAGGAGAAATAAAAAGGTCTTGGGAAAATGATTTGTTTGGAGAAAGTGGTGACGTCTCGGTCTTTAGGAATAAACAAGAATTTGTTGAGGGTTTAGTGATAGGAGATTATTGTTACATCGGTACACAATTTATTGACGCAATTATAAACAACTCATCGGAGGAAGCATTAGAAAGTGAATTGGTGATTTTTGGTTTGGGTGAAAGAATTGTTGGGGAGGTTTTTGAAGATTCGAATGAGAATTGTCAAAAAGACTCAAGTGAACTTTCAATAAGTAATGCTACAATTAAATTTATTACTAAAAACGGTGCTGAATATAGTGCTACTTCAAATGATGAGGGTTTTTTTGAAATTCTTCTAAGGTCAGAAGTTGTAGAAGATGACTCTTTGAGTTATACTGTTTCGTACAATGGACAAAGAATTGAGAAGTGTAATATTGATATTTCTTCCTTTTCATCTGATGAATTAGCTAATCTATTTATACCACTCCAAGAAAAGTTTTGTGCAAATTTAATAGTTAATAATTACTCCAATCCTCCCTCCACCTTCCAATGGTCTTGTACAAAGTCGAATCAGGATTGGTTAAGATTTAGTATAAGTAATCGGGGTTTTTATTCAGCATCGAACTCATATTGTATTTTAGAATTAGATTCATTTTTAACTCTATCAGAATTGGATATGGCCTATGATCAGATTACTGATGATTCAATAAAGATTGACATAGGGCAAATTGATGTGGGGAGTTTTGTAACGATTTATTTGAAAATACTTGGAGATTGTGATGCCCCAAGTGGGAAACCTCTTTGTATGAAATTGACTGTCTTTCCAAATCAAGAATGTATAAATTCATCTCCTGACAAATATTTTGTGGAGTATTGCACAACAATTGAAAATCTTACTCAGGTAAATTCACATGATAAAGAAAAGCGTAAAATTTTTCCCAATCCCTCCACCAATCAAATCAACTTCAATTTCCAAAACCCAATCTCAAAAGCCCTCCAATTTGAACTCTACAACATCGCAGGTCAAAAAGTCCTTTTCCGAGAAGTGAGCGGTGATTTTATGATTGAAAAATCGGAGGTAGGAAGTGGTGTTTTCTTTTTTGAAATGAGGGAAAGTGGGGGAGTGATGGAGCGAGGCAAGGTTGTTTTTCTTTAGCTAATTATTGATAACTCTAATGTTTTTTCTTATGCACGCCGTGAACCGTTTACCCTAGACCGTGAACCGAATTTTTATTTTATCGAAAACCCAACTGTTCGTACGCGTTTAGTAATTTGTCCAGAAGATAATCGTTCCTCCAAAATCATCGCCTGAGCAATTGGATTTTCAAAAACCTCCTTCATGTTTTTCACCTGACCAAAAGGAATATCATTTTCTAAAAAGAGCTGATTCAGTTTTTTAGAAGAAAGTTGACTGATTTTTTCGGAAAGAAATTGATTCAATTCTGCTCTATTTTTTACCCGCATCTTGTTAGTCGAAAATTTCAAATTTTCGACTAACTTGCTGATTTTCAATGTTTTGCAAAGCATCGAAAATTGCTTCTCATTTCCAACGGCCAAAACAATTCGCTTTCCATCTTTGGTTTCAAACATATCGCCATACGGCGCAATGTTCGGATGTTGCGTTCCCATCGGTTGAGGAATATGGCCAGCCATCAACCAATTCGTCGCTTGATTGGCGAGGGAAGCAATCGCAGATTCATAAAGTGAAGCGGTGACTTTACTGCCTTTTCCAGTTTTTTCTCTTTTCAAAAGAGCCACTAAAATTCCTTCTTTCAATTGATGGGCAGCCATGAGGTCAATCAACGCAACGGGCATTTTTACAGGCGATTCTCCTAGTTTGCCATTCATAAAAAGAAAACCAGATTCCGCCTGAAGCACCACATCGAATGCCGGACGAGTAGATGCTCCTCCAAAACCAGTAATCAATCCATAAATGATTTTGGGGTTTATCTTTTTGATGGACTTGTAATTCAAACCCAATTTTTTAGCACTCTCATTTCTGAAATTTGAGATTACGATATCCGCTGTTTCAATTTCTTTAATCGCTTTT
>CALHBQ010000342.1 GCA_937930815.1 uncultured Saprospiraceae bacterium
TAGAAATGAATTGGAAAAAATCGAAGAACAATTTGAGGTGCTTTCTTCTAATTATAACCCAGACAACTCTATGAATGTGCGCGTTTTTGTAGAAGCAAAACCAGAGGGGTTTTCTAATTCGAAACCGCATTTGGAGGATGTATATTTCATGGCACTTGGGCAGGAAACGCACACATAAGATTTAAGTGAAACCTGTCCCCCTTCGGAGGGTTGTCCGCCGCGGCGGACGGGGGAGGAATCTTCCACTGGATCCGAAAATTTCACGCCTTTAAAGTTAGACGATAATTGGAAATTATCGCCTAACCCAATTTAAAAATCCGTCATCCGTAAAACGTAAAAAATATGTTCTCATCAATCTTCAAATACGAACTAAGTCATCAATTTCGTCGCCCGACGATTTACTTATATTTTGGAATTTTTTTTCTTATCGGATTTGGCTACATGGCCATCGCTGCTGACTTTTTAGGTGAAAGAACAGTAGTGAAAGGAAGCGAAGTTTTTGCAAATGCACCCATCTCTATTTTTTCGCTTTTCAAGGATATTCAATTTTTGATTTTGATTCTTTTACCAACGATTTTTGGACATGCGATTTATCGAGATTTTAAAAACAAAATGCATTCAGTTTTATATTCTTTTCCTTTTGGGAAAAAGGAATATTTGGCTGCGAAATTTATGAGTGCATTGGTGGTGATGTTTGGAATTGTGATGGCAACGGGTGTTGGATTATTTATCGGAGAAAATTTGTCGTGGAGCAATGATTCATTAGTTGGCGAGACAAATATCATCGGCTATTTACAAACCTATCTTGGTTACGTTTTTCCGAATGTATTGATTTATGGGGCGATAGTTTTTGCAGTGGTTGCTGCTACTCGAAACTTATATACGGGTTTGGCGGCCATCGTTTTGTTGATGCTTTTACGTGCGATGATTGGCAGCTTTTTAGGTGGTTTTGATAATCAATTTTTGGCAGCAATTTTTGATCCTTATGGTGAATTGCCGATGCGATTAGGAAGCCGATATTGGACATTAACGGAACAGAACAATAATATTTTGCCACTTGATTTTTCAATCGTTTTTAATCGCTGTTTTTGGTTGGCAATTGCTGGAATGGTTTCTACTTGGGGGTACCGTAGATTTGAATTAGAAGAGAAAGCTAAATCTACTTTTTTTGAACGCAGTGGCGCAAAGACGCAGAGAAAAAATGAAATGGAAGACGCTCCGCGTCACCGTGTCTCCGCGTTCAATATGCCTAAAGTAACTTTCGATTTTTCAATACTACAACAATTCAAAAACACTTGGCAGCTCTCAAACATAGAAGCCAGATTCATATTTACGAGTCGTACTTTTTTATTGGTTTTGGCAGCGAGTTTTGTGTTTATGTTCTTTTTGTTGGGACAAGTGAATCCTGATTATACCACACGGATTCACCCACTGACGAATGTGATGTTATTCATTCCGACCATGTTTTTTTCGATGGTGATTTCGATTTTGACTTTTTTGTATGCAGGTATTTTGATACACCGATCTCGCTCCTCGCAGATGAATCAATTGGTAGATGTGACACCAGTTTCTGATTGGTCAATGTTGCTTTCCAAATTTATTGCCCTGATAAAAATGCAGATGGTTTTGATTTCTGTAATCATGTTGGTTGGAATTTTTGTGCAAGTCATGAGAGGTTATTACAACTTTGAAATCGGACTTTATTTGTTTGATTTGTATATCAAATTATTACCTGTATTTATCATTTGGGCGATGTTGGCGTTGTTCGTACAATCGGTTGTTTCTAATCCGTTGCTCGGTACTTTTGCGTTGGTTGTGATAATGTTCGGAGTAGCAGGTTTGGAAAGTTTTGGAATTAAAGATGCATTGTTCCGATACAACGATGGGCCATCAATATTGTATTCTGATATGGACGGATATGGCGGCGAATTGCTCGGGTATTTCCTTTATAAATTGTATTGGTTTTTTGGTGGATGTTTGTTTTTGATAAGCGCATATTTGTTTTCGACACGCGGATTGACTTTTTCTTTTTCAGAAAGATTATCGGATGCAAAAGACCGCTTCCTCCACGGCGGACAAGTTCGTGGAAAAACGGTTTGGGCATTTTCGTTGCCTGCAATGCTTTTTATCGGTTTAGGTTCTTTTATTTATTTAGAAAAAAATGGAGTTGAGAAAATTTCTAAATCTGAAGATTATCAAAATCGATACGAAGCAGAAATCAAATATTCCAAATTCAAAAAAACGATTCAGCCGCGGATTTCAGGTGCGAAAATAAATATGCATTTATTCCCTGAAACGCGTAGTTTCGAATCAGACGGAACCTTTGTTTTGAAAAATAAATCCAATCGAAATATTGATACCATTTTAGTCAATACCAGTTTTGATGATATCAGTGAAGTGCGTTTGAGTCATGAATCAGAGCGAATCATTTCTGATGACATCGTACACTTCGAAGTTTTTAAATTGAAAAGTAGTTTGCAGCCAGGTGATAGTATTGAACTACTTTTTAAAATGAAAAACAAACCTAATCCTATTTTTGAAAACGATTCTCAGATTAAAGGAAATGGCACTTATTTTTTGCCAAACTTTCCAACGATTGGTGCGCCTGAGTTTGAGATTTCAAATGCCGAAAAACGTAAGGAATTTGGATTGCCTGTAAAAGATGGAATGGCTTTGCCAACTGATGATGAAGCACGTCAAAATTACTACGCTGGCAACAATATAGACTTCATCACTTTTGAAACAACTGTCAGCACAACCGCAAATCAAATTGCCCTCGCTCCTGGGCATTTGCAAAAAGAATGGACAGAAGGAAACCGACGCTTTTTTCAATACAAAACCGAAAGTCCAATGCGTAACGGAATCGTTTTTAACTCGGGTCGTTTCGCAGTGAAGAAAGATAAATGGAAGGATGTCGATTTGGAGATTTACTATCACCCTACTCATGATTTTAATCTCGAAAGCATGATGAATGGCATGAAAGCAACGCTTGATTATTGTACCGAAAATTTCACGCCGTATCAATTCAAGCAAATGCGAATTATTGAATTTCCGAAAACATACGGCAATTTTGCCCAGTCATTTGCGGGCACGATTCCTTACTCTGAGTTCGCAGGTTTTATTGCAAATGTTGATAGTTCCACGTTGAACCGTTATGACAGTCCGTTCCGTTTGACGACGCATGAAATGTCGCATCAATGGTGGGGGCATCAAGTGACGCCGGCAAATGTTCGTGGTAGTAAAGTGGTCACGGAAGCATTGGCAGAGTATTCTTCTTTGAAAATTTTAGAGAAAAATTACGGCAAAGATCGAATGCGTATTTTCCTGAAATTGTCTCGTGATGCTTATTTAAAAGGTCGTTCAAAAGAAGAAAAAATAGAACAACCATTGCAATGCGCGCATCATCATCAATCCTATTTGAATTATAACAAGGGAGCGTTGGCGCTTTATACTTTGAGTGATTATTTGGGAGATGATGTATTGAACGGAGCATTGAAAAAATATGCCGAAAAAGTACGTTTTCAAAATGCACCTTATACCACTTCCGTGGAAATGATCGACTTCATAAAAGAAGTGACGCCGGACTCTTTGATGTACTTAGTGGATGATTTATTTTACGAATCAGTTTTGTACGATAATCAAATGGTCGATGCCAAAACCACTCAACTTGAAAGTGGAAAATACAAAGTCGGTATGGAATTTTTGGTAAGTAAATATCAAAGTGGAGAAGGAGGGGAACGTGTTTTTGGAAAAGATTTGCTTTCGATTATTTCAAATGAAAAAGAAATAAAATCATTGCCTTTGACTGATTATATTGAGATTGGAATTTTTGATAAAAATGGAGAAGAACTCTATTTAGAAAAACATAAAATAACGGAGATCAAAAACCAAATTTCAATTGTAGTTGATGGATTGCCAGTTGAAGTTGGAGTTGATCCTTGGTTGAAATTGATTGATGCGAAAGGAGATGATAATCGATTGAAAATCAATTGATTGTGTAAGAAATGTATAGAAGCACAAAAGTAAAATTGCTTTTGTGCTTCTATGTTTAGCTTTAGACTTTATTTATAATCAATCTCTCTCAACTTTACAGAGTGAACAGAAAAATCTTCACCCTCACCAACCAATGAAATGGATTTGATTAAGTTCCCTTTTTCGTCATAGGAAGAAAGCGTTTTGCCGAAAGGCTGTTTTTCAACCGTGATGTTTCCTTTGTCATTAAACTCGTTGATCATAGTAGTGCCTTCCTTAATATTCTTAGTTGATTTTATGTCTCCAGTTTCGGTGTATTCGAATTCATTATGAGTAGTTACTTCACCATCAGAATTAAATTCTTTTTTACTTAAAACTTTATATTTCAAGTTTCTTACGGTTTCCCAAATTTTTTCGAACTCCCCAGTTTCTTTATTTTCTTTATAACCGACGAATGAATTCTTTTTGTTGCCAGGCGTTTGTTCGATGTATTCTTTTGGAGCATCGTTTAAACTTTTTAACATCATCTCCGGCATGCCAGCAGGTATGGATTCTTGATCAACTTCCATATCATACCTCGTTACATTTCCTTTGATCGAAGACACAATTTTCATTTTTGCAAAACCTGCATCGAGTGAAAGTTGATCCATATTTCCCTTTTTGTCATATTTAATTACAGCTGCTTCTTTTCCTTTATTCATTACAGAAGTTAATCGGCCTTTAACATCATATGTAAATTCTTTTTTAGAATTCATGTAGGCAGCAGCAGGCCCATCTCCTGCATTAGTATCCCACAAAATCATTTGACCCAAATCATTCATTTTGAAGGTCATTGTGATTGTCTTTTTACCATCCTTGTCATATCCAATTTCTGAGTAATTTTTGGAATCCTCATAAACGGTTTCCGTCTTTGAACTGAAGAATAAATCTAAAGTCTCCTCTCCATGCTTCATTGTATTGATAGGTTTTGCTTCCTCATCAAAAGTAGAAGTAGTGTATTCTGTTTCAACTATTTTATTAATATTGGTTGGAACGTTAATTTCATCATACATCCCATCAAACATGTCAAAAATGTCCGTTTGAGCAAATAAACTCATAGAAAATAGGACAGCAAGTAGTGTTGTGAAAAATTTCATGTATTAAATTTCTTTATAAAATTAGGTTTTCAAATTCGATACAAAGGTACATGCTTCCTATAAAGAATACCTATCATTGCGGTTCATTAATATTCCTTTAAGATGTTAACCGTCAATGCCTACGCTGCTTATAAAAGTAAAGAAAAATTACAGCCATTTCAATACGAATTACCTGGATTGTCAGATGAGCAAGTTGACATCAAAATCGAATACTGCGGCGTCTGTCATTCTGATTTGAGTATGATAAATAATGAGTGGGGACGGTCTAAATTTCCACTCGTCCCCGGGCATGAAATAGTTGGAACGATAATCAACGCTGGCAAAGCGGTCAAAAATTTAAAGGTCGGAGATAAGGTCGGTTTGGGTTGGAATTCAGCTTCTTGCATGCACTGTTTCGAATGTATGGACGGTTCACATCATCTTTGCGGAAACGCAGAAGAAACCATCGTCAGACGGCATGGCGGATTTGCAGATAAGGTGCGTGCGCATTGGTCATGGGCGATTCCATTACCAGAAGAAATTGATATGGCGAAGGCAGGGCCTTTGCTATGCGGAGGAATAACGGTATTCAATCCAATCATTTTGGCAGGTGTAAAACCGACAGATAAAGTAGGCGTGATTGGCATCGGTGGTTTAGGTCACATGGCTTTAAAATTTCTAAAAAACTGGGGTTGCGAAGTCACGGCGTTTAGTTCCAATCCAGCGAAAGAAAAACAGATTTTGGAAATGGGCGCACACCAAGTTGTCAACTCAAGAAGTAAAACCGAGTTAGCAAAAATTCGAGGTCAATTGAATTTTATTTTGAATACGACCAATGTCACGCTTGATTGGAATAGTTATATTTCTTGCTTAGCGCCAAAAGGAAAATTTCATAATGTAGGCGGTGTTTTGGAACCAATGGCCATCGCTGGTTTCAGTTTGATTGGAGGCGAAAAATCAGTCAGTGGAAGCCCGCTCGGTAGTCCTGCGTTGACTCGAACGATGCTCGATTTTTGTGTCAGACATAATATCTATCCAACTATCGAAGAATTTCCAATGGAAAAAGTAAACGAGGCGTTGGAACATTTGGAAGAAGGGAAGGCACGTTTTCGAATTGTTTTAAAAGTATAAAAAGTTGTTCTATGAGCGAGATCGAATGTGTTCCCTGAGCAAGATCGAATGTGTTCCCTGAGCGAAGCCGAAGGGAACAAGCATAGAATCCAATTTCCATTTTTGTTGACTTCGGCTTCGCTCAGTCAACGCATAGCTCGCTCAGTCAACGCATAGTTCTCAACTTTCAATATCAGATTTATGACCAATCGCAAAGCCATCCTATTCATGTTTATCAGTGCAGCATTGTTTGCTGTGATGAATGCCGTTGTGAAATCTGTAGAAGAATACAACACTTTTCAAGTTGTATTTTTTAGAGCTTTGGGTTCTGTCGTTTTTGGAATGTCATACTTGCTCAAAAACAAAATCAATATTTTAGGAACACATCGAAAACTACTCGTTTTGCGAGGCATAGTTGGCGTGACTTCGCTGATTTTCTTTTTTATGAGTTTGAAATTATTGCCACTTGGGACGGCAGTTTCTCTTCGATATTTAGCACCCATCTTTGCGGCTATTTTCGCAGTCTGGCTTTTGAAAGAACGCATCAAACCGATTCAGTGGTTTTACTTTTTGATTGCCTTTGCAGGAGTCGTGATGCTCAAAGGTTTCGATGCGAATGTGTCTCTTTTAGGATTGGTTTATGTTTTGATTTCTGCTGTTTCGGTGGGGATGGTTTTTGTACTTATTCGAAAAATAGGAACGAGTGAACATCCATTAGTTATTATCAATTACTTCATGGTGATATCGCTATTGGTTGGTGGTGTTTTTATGATTCCTTTTTGGAAAACACCCGTTGGAGCAGATTGGTATTATTTGTTGAGTCTCGGTGTTATCGGCTTTTTCGGACAGGTTTTTATGACCAAAGCTTTTCAATTGGAAGATGCCTCTCGTGTTGGCCCCATCAAATATGCTGAAGCCATTTTTGCATTAATTATCGGATGGATTTGGTTGGGCGATACTTATACACTTTTTGGTTTGGTAGGAATTGGTTTGATAATGGCCGGTATGTTTTTGAACGTTTTAGTAAAAAAGGAAAATTAGGATGGACAACGATATAAAAATCAAACTGATACAAAAACTCAATGAGCAACTCGATACCCAAATCGAAACCGCTCAGTCTGCCATCAACTCCGCCAAAGAATCAAAGAACAACGAGACCAAAAGCTCCGCAGGCGACAAGTTCGAAACAGGTCGCGCCATGATGCAAATCGAGCAAGAGAAAAACGAAATGCAACTCGGCAAAACTTTAATGCTCAAAAGTCTACTCAAACAAGTTGATCTTAAAAAGAAATACGATTCGGTTGGTTTCGGAAGCCTCGTATTCACCAATCGCGGTAAATATTTCATTGCCATCGGTATTGGTAAGATTGAAGTGGATAATGAAATCTGTTTTGCTATTTCAGTTGATTCGCCAGTTGGGAAATTGCTTTTGGGTAAGCGATTAGGGGAGGAGGTTGAATTTAGAGGTGCAATTGAGATTCTGGGAATAGTATAAAACTTGTCACCCTCCTTACCCTCAAACCATTCTCTTGCCTGCCGTGCCATTGAAAAAATCTACCTTAGCCAAATAGAAAAAAGACAACAATCTTTTGTGTTTCTTTTGTGCCTTTTGTGGTTCAAAAGAAAGATTGTGTTAAAAAAAGAAAGACATGCGATTAATAATTCTACTTTTATTTTGCTCAACGGCGGTGTTTGCACAGTCAATTTCGGGAACAATTACGGATGATTCCAACGAACCACTGATTGGCGTAACCATTTACGAAAATGGAAATGAAGCCAACGGGACGACCACTGATTTTGATGGAAAGTTTACTTTAGAAGCATCCAACCCAAATGCCGAGTTAGAAATTTCTTACATCGGTTTTATTACTCAGAATATATCCCTTGACGGGAAAACGGAATTGAATATCATACTTCAATCGGACTCAAAGCAACTCGATGAAGTCGTCGTCACGGGCCTTTTAATAAAAAGACAAAAACGCGAACTCGGCTACTCAACTGAGAGTTTTGATGGCGAAGATTTACTCCAATCCAATGCCCCAAACATTGCAAGTGCTTTGAGTGGAAAATCGGCAGGTGTGCAAGTGAGTAGTGGAAATGGAGTAGATGGTGGAACCACTCGAATCACCATTCGAGGAAACAACAATATCACTGGAAATAACCAACCACTCATTGTGGTCGATGGCGTTCCGCTACAAAACGAACCTGGTCTCGAAGCAATAGGCAGAGGAATCGATTGGGGGTCAGCACTGAACAATATCAACCCAAATGACATAGAAACTTTCAATATTTTGAAAGGCCCAACCGCTGCTGCTAAATACGGCTCCCGTGGCTCCAACGGCGTCATTTTAATCACCACCAAACGAGGAAAAAAACAATCTGGAATAGGAGTCAATTATTCACTTCAGTACAAAACGGTACAGCCGTATCGCTTTCGCGATGTGCAAAATGAATACGGAGCAGGTGGCCCTGTTTCGTTTTCGGAACCGACATTCCAAACAGATGCAGATGGTAATCCGCAATACCCAAATAGTGTTCATTCGGACAATGGGCCATTCGGTCGTGCGACGACGGAGACTTTTGGATTTTACTCCACGGGTGCTTCATGGGGGCCACGTATGGAAGGGCAAATGATTCGTTGGTGGGATGGGGAGATGCGTCCTTATTCGTCACAGCCAGATAATATGGGACTCTACTTTTCTAATGGAAATTCGACCACTCACAACCTCGCTTTCTCGGGTGGAAATGAGATGGGAACCATGCGTGTGTCGTTGACGCGGACAGATAATGAAGCCATCATCCCTAATTCCAATTTTGATCAAACAACGATCAACATGGGAACGGATTTGAAAATTTCAAATAAAGTAAAAGCCGATTTGTCAGTTTCGTATATCAATTACAATCGTCTCAATTCGCCAAGTTTGGGAGATGATTTTGACTCGTTTGGAAAAGGAATTATTTACAGTTACCCGCGTAGCTACAAAGGATTGGATAGAGAGTTTTCTGAAAACCCAGATGGCTCGCAGAACAACTTTGGCGGCGCGTTTCCATTCACTTACATCGGTTCTGATTTGTGGTGGAATACTTATCGCAACAACAAAACGCTTCGTCGCAACAAACTCATCGGTGCTTTGACGCTGACTTATGACATCACAAGTTGGCTGAGTGTGATGGGTCGAGTCGGAACAGATTTGACTTTCCAACGATTCGAAACACGAAATGATCCAATTGATAACCTCGGTATTTTAAATGGAAAATACGAATCTGAAATCGGCGAAGACATTGTTCGAAACAACGAATTTTTGATAACTGCTCAAAAAGATAAACTCTTCAATCTGCCGTTGAACGGAAGTCTTTCGGCAGGTGGCACGCAGTGGAGTCGTGGTCAATATGGCCTCAAAGCCGCTTCCGGTGATTGGGTGAATCCAAGTCTTTTTTCGCTTAATAATTTTGGCGATCGCAATACCGTTCCAGTATTTGATGGACAAACAGAAGCGCGTTTTAATAAAAAAATCAACTCACTTTATGCCTTCGTAAATTTGGGTTGGAAAGATTTCGCATTCCTCGAACTTTCGGGGAGAAACGATTGGTCGTCTTCGCTTCCGATTGATAATAACTCGTATTTCTACCCAGCGGCGTCAGTGAGTTTTTTGCCAACAGAGGCATTTGATTTAGGTTTGAACTGGTTAGGATTTTGGAAAATCAGAGGCGCTTTCGCCAAAACGGCAAATGATACCGACCCGTTTCAAGTAGACTTTATTTATGAAACAGGTTCGTTCGGTGGCAATCAGACTGCCACTTTGCCGGGGACGATTCCTCCGATTGCCTTGCGCCCACAGCAAGCCAATTCTTACGAAGTTGGAACAACGCTCGGTTTGTTCGATAACAATATTGATATTGATTTTACCTATTATTATATTCGGTCTTTCGACCAAATTTTGGATTCACCGACGCCCAATTCTTCTGGTGCTTCCAAAATCAGAATCAACTCTGGTGTGTTAGAAAATAAAGGAATTGAAGCCATTGTCAATTTCAACATTATCCGCAAACGTAATTTTAGTTTGAAAACGGGTTTCAATATTGCCCGTAATCGCAACAAAGTAGTTAGTCTCGGTGACGGCGCCAAACTCCTCGAACTGGCTGACATCTGGGGACTCAATGGCCCAGCCATCGCCGTGCGCGAGGGCGAAGATTACGGAACCATCATCGGCTACGATTACATCTATCATGAAAACGGCAGTCGGATTTTGAATGAAGCAGGCACCCATTATCAATTCACCGAAAGTCGCGTGCCGATTGGCAATGCCTCTCCTGATTTTACAGGTGGATGGACAACACAAATAGCATACAAAGGCTTCCGCCTCAGCACCTTGGTCGATACCAAATGGGGTGGCGATATCTACGCAGGCAGTTACGTTATCGGTTTACAAACTGGCCAATCTCCCGAGACTTTAATCGAACGAAACGGCGGCGGTTTACCTTACACCGATCCAGATGGTAACAACAGAAATGTCGGCGTCGTCCTCGATGGCGTCTATGCTGATGGTACTCAAAATGACAAAACGGTTCACTACTATTTCAAATATGTACCCAACGCAGGTGGCTGGGGTCGCTGGCTTTCTACCCCCGGCGTTTTAGAAAACTCATGGGTCAAGTTGCGCGAAGTAACCCTCTCTTATGATTTTCCAAAATCGCTTACGCAAAAAACAAAAGTCTTTCAAAATCTAACACTCTCTGTGGTGGGACGTGATTTGTTCTACCTCTACACCTCGCTGCCTGACCGCATCAATCCAGAAGGTGCCAATGGTGCTGGTAATGCGCAAGGACTTGAGTGGGGAGCTTTTCCTGGAGTGAGGAGTTTTGGGGTTAATTTGAATTGTGGGTTTTAGGAGTGTTAATCGTCTGTGGATGTATGATTATTAAATAACTCACTAACGTGCACCGCAGGTGAGTATATATCTAATTCCAATTGATTGGAAGGTATATTTCGATTTATAGAAATTCTTCCATATTTATGAGATGAGATTTTAAATTTCAAATGCTTGTTAGTGTAGTATTTTCGAGTTGAATTATCTATTTTAGGTGTTTTCTTCTCGGGAGTTCCTGTACAATATATATTTGGAGTTGTTAATAACATTTTGTCAACTATATCTTTTTCAGGTAGAAATTTTTGTCCTTTTTTCCAGCAAGAAAGCTTTAGAAATTGTTCATCAAAGGGTGCCGCAAGAACACTCTCCCACAATTCTTTATTAAAACTTGTTTTGCTCCCATGATGAGGTACCTTAAATATATTGTATTTTTTATGCGCTCGAGCCGCTTTAGTTAATACATACCCCAAACCTCTTTCTTCTTGAAATTCAAGATCTGCTAAGTAGATAGAATTAAATTCTTTTCCTAATGCTTCAAGGACAACAGAATGGTCGTTGAAATTTTTTGACAACTTTAAGTCTATTATTTTTGGTGGATTTAAGTCTTCATTTGATTCAATACTTGAAACTCTCTTTGTTAAATCATCCAATTGACTAATATAGAGCTTATCAAAATAGGTTATACATTCTTCACTTGGGTATAGTACATTTAGCTTTGTATCATTTGTGAAATTGATAGAATCTCCTTCTTTTAATCCTTGTATTTTTTTATCTGGGTTTTGGGATAAGTATTTAAATAATTTTTGTCCTTTTGTCCATCCTGAGAATTTTAAATTGGGATGCTTGAATCTTATAATATTTCTGAAAGAATTAAGGAGGTTTATTTCTGAAATATATAATTCTGAATCAGGATATTCTTTAATTAAATCAACAACTCCATCACAGTGATCTCCGTGTAAATGACTTATTAGAATAAATTTGACTTTAGATTTTTCAATTCCCCTGCTTTCGATATAGTTTTGAGGAATTGGAATAGTCTGAACCCTATCAATAAAACAGTCAATAATGCCTACTGAGCCATCATTACCTTCAATAATGCAGGATTCTCCATTATTTCCACTGCCACCCAAGATTGTTGTTTTGATGCTACCTTTGTTTGATGTTTTGAGAAATGTCTAGGTCGGAGTACATATCAAGCATATCATCAAATGAAGTGATATGGAATGGTTCTTTTTTTAGTTCAAATAGGAGCCCTTCCTCTTTTGTTCTTAAGTTTTCTCCGCTATAAAGATAAAATAAGGTGCCAACCTTAATATAATACAATTGATGTTTTCCGATGATTTCTTTACTTATTTCAATCTCACTAGATATATTATTGAATTCATCGTAAACATCGCCTTTAATAGAGGATTCCGAAACTTCGGTAACTACTCCTTCCCATTTAAATTTTGGGTCAAAATTAAATTCACGTTCATGAGGATGGCTTACATCCTTATGAATAGTTCGAATATCGCATGTATTAAAATCAGACATAATCGCTAAAATACTTATTTGCTGTGTTTATTGCAATATTTTCGCATTGTTTCTTAACCTTCATTAATTCATCGTCAAGTCTTATAAATTTCGCAATAATATTCTTTTGTGGGCTTCTTCTACCTTTTCCTTCATTAGGAAGCTGATTTAAATTTAATAAATTTCTCAAAAATACATGGATTAGTTCTCCTTTTGAATTTTCTCTTCTACAAATTGATACATTTATATCTGAATTCCAATAGAATTCTTTTTGTTGTTCAGATTTTGAAATGGCAACTCCATTTGGCTTCACTCCTTCAATCAATCCCTCCCAAAAATTAGTTTTTAATAATCTTTCCATGTGTTCAGAACTTTTCGAATTAGATGGCTTCCTAAAATGATATCGGATGTTTAGACTAAATTCTCCCCTTAAATCCGACCTAAGCGCATTAACTATTCTTTTTGCCACAGTTAACAGAGAATCATATGTTAAATTGCTATTTGTCTTTATAACAAATGAATCGAAGGTAATGTTGAAACTTATCACATCTGTTGAGTAAAATACTTCAGCATCATTGATCATAATTTCTTTTATTTCTTTTACCTCTCTTGGATGAAAAATTTCTTTCCGGTATAACCAAGATGGCTCGAAATTTTTTGGATTAAATAACCCATAAAATACGAATTCGATTACAGTCTCAACCGGAGAATTTAATTCATTCATTTAACAAGTTTATAAAATATGATCTCATTTTAATAGTAAAGATACTACTTGAATTGTAAAATCAGAATTGATTTTAGATGAATTGTCACTCTTGTTGAAAAATGAATTAGTACCTGAAAGATCAATTCGATTCAACCGATCTTCATATTATGATACATTGGTAACAATCAAAAATTATTAGGACAAGCAATTCTTCTTCCACTCGAAAAATTTAGTTTTTTAAACTTGTACGCAATGGTGATGCTCGCAGTTAAATACCAATCATCATTTCCGATGTCGCCTCTTTTTGAAGAAGGATAACTATTGGCTGGTCCACCATATCAGTGAGAATCTACTCGTCTCAGCCAATCAAAAAAATGGCCGTCGTTTTCTTTTCTGAAAGAAAAGAGCGAATAAATTATCTATTCCAGTTTAAAATGAACAACTTGTAGATTGGCGCCTTTCTAAAGAGGTGCGAGGTGTCGAGAATATCCGGCACCGATATTTTCTAACTAAAAATTATTTATGAACGACGTATTAAAAG
>CALHBQ010000343.1 GCA_937930815.1 uncultured Saprospiraceae bacterium
CTTGTTTCGATTCCTCTCCAATGTGCTTTGGCGAAACCTGCGGCCAAAACGTCGTTACTGAAATCGGCCACTCTGGATGTTCGTTAGCCATTTTCAAAAACATAGATTGGTGATTGACCAAAGTATCTTTCAATTGAGCAAGTGCCACCTTTTTGGAATTTCCGAGATGAAAATAGTAGTTCCAATTATTAACCAATTCCTCTTGTATCGCAGCTGTATTTTTTACGGATTGTTCTCTCTCAGAGAGTTCTCCACCCAAATAATTCACCCCTGTCCAATTGTAATTTCGATTCAAATGATGACCTTCTAAATATCTTGGATTTGGAAAATTTTTCAATTGCGTTAACGCTTCAACATTGGGAGCAGGATGTCCTTTTGCAAATTCTTTGAAATCAATTTCAAAAACGGGCTCATGGCTTTTCATTCCTAAAAGGAGAAAAAATATTAACCCCAAAAAAGTTTTTGAATTCATAAGTTTGATAATCAAACTTGCTTTTATTAAACTATTTTGAATCAGCTTGACTAATATTTTTTTCCCAATTATTAATGATTCTTTGGGCAGTCACTGCTCCAATTATTCGATGAGCTTCATGATTAAAATGTCCCATTTTTTTTGTTACTCCCCAATAATTTGGATCAATTCCTTTATCTCGTAATTGATCAAAATGAGGATCCATATCAATGATTGAAATATCAGATTTATCAATTACAATCTGTTGATTTTCTGAAAATTTCTTCAATTCCACTAATATGGAATTTGAACCAAACCCATTCAAAATTGGAATCAATCTTTCATCAGAAAAAACTATTTCTTGGGCTAATTTAGATTCTTTTGGAGCTTTCGAAAAAAGTGAATATAATTTGCCAAATAAGGTTCTTTTCCATCTTCCTTTACCTCCCTTTTGCCGACACTTTGCTAATAGTGCCCAAATATAGGTATCGTAAATAAAGTTCTTTCTATTCAACACTTTCAGGAAATCTTCTCTTTTTGTAAAGTCGTTTTCAACTTCAATAATTTCTCCGACTAAAACAGGTTCTGGAATCCAACCATTGTCTTTACAGGTAATATCTTTTGGAGCAACAAAAACTAAAACTACATCTGCATCCACTTGCTCCTCAAATGCCTTAAATCTGCAATACATATCACAGAGATCATATTCCATCATTCCCAGATTAATGATTTTGATCTCCTTATCTATTACTTTATTGCACCTTTTTTTGATGGTTTGTCTAAAATGATGTCTTTCAAAAACTTCTTGTCCTAAAGTGTATGAATTACCAACTAAGGCAATTCGAAACTCATTATCACTTTTAGGCTTTAAATCAAAATACCCGCATTGTTCTGTATTTCCAATATGAAATCCTTCATTGAATTTAACAAAGTCTGTATTTTCTTTAAAGGTCAAGCCCAAGTTAGGATCAAGTACTCTAAAAGGATTGGATACAATTTGGGTTCCCATCAAGAAGCCTTCAAAAAGAACTAAACCAATTATGGCAGTTAAAAAGAAGTAAAGTATGTTTGAAATGAACTTCACTATCAAAATTGGAAATAAACAAACGGCATTGGATCCGATTGAAACATGAATAATAGACTTGCCAAAAACATCGTTCCAAGTACACCTAACCTTCCACCCATATTATTTATAGATTGAACGAAAGCGTGATTCTTAGATACCCTTTGCATAAAATCAATCAAAAAAGTGGCACCTAAAAAAGTGGCCGTTATCACAAATAATCTAAACGCATATTCGCCAGTTTCCCAATAAATTAGCTTGTTAAAAATATAACCGATCTGTTCAACTGAGTCTGATCGAAACAGGACAAGTCCAATCAACCACAAACCAAAGGTGGCTATCCAACCTGTTATATTAAAGAACCGTTTACCTGTTTTCTTTGATGCTTTCCTTCTATGTTTCATCGTAAAGTATTCGATACTCACAATGATCCCATTGAATAACCCGAATAAAACAAAAGTCCAATTTGCTCCATGCCAGAGGCCAAGCACTAAGAAAGTTGTTATTAAACCATATAACACTCCATATCGTCCCCAATTTGGCTTAGTACCAACCATATAGACAAAGAAGTAATCATTGATCCAAGTCGATAGGCTTATATGCCATCTTCGCCAAAGCTCTCGAGTACTTACAGAAAAATAAGGTTGTTCAAAATTCTTCATCAATTCTACACCCAACAACTTTGAAGTCCCTCTTGCCATGCTTGAGTAACCTGAAAAATCTGCATAAAGCTGAACTGCAAAGAGTAAGATCGCAGCAAAAATTTCATCTGAAGTATAAATATTAGGCTTTGCAAAAAAATGATCCACCATTCTACCTGCAGCATCTCCTAACATTACTTTTTTAAATAGCCCAATAATAATAAGCGCAATGCCCTCTTCAACCTGAACTCTGGTTGGTTTATTTATAGTTGCAATTTGCGGTAATAAATTAGTTGCTCTTTCAATTGGCCCTGCAACTAACTGTGGAAAAAAAGCTACAAAAAGAGCGAAATCAAAAAAGTTTTTTGTTGGCTTCAATTTGTTATTATAAATGTCAAGGGTATATGACATCGTCTGAAAAGTATAAAACGAGATCCCAACAGGAAGCAAAATATTTAGATGTAAGAAATCAAGTTCGCCTCCTACTTTACTCACCAAATTATCAAAACTATCAACAAAAAAATTGTAATATTTGAATATCCCAAGTATCCCTAAATTAATGAGAAGACTTGTCTGTAAATACCTCTTTTTTAATAATGGATCAGATACATTATATAATTTTTGACCAATAATAAAATCAGCAACGGTCGAAATCAGCAATAAAGCTAAAAACCGATAATCCCAATATCCATAAAAAGCATAGCTGGCAACTAACAATAGGTTTCTTTTTCCTTTACCTTTCAAAAGGTAAAAAAGTGGCAAAACTGCCATCAAGAAAAAGAAATATATAAAGGAATTAAAAAGCACTTTAAGCTAAAAAGGAATAATTAGGCTATTGAATCTGAGTATAAAAAATTAGCATATTTTGACCCTTTTAAAAATTCTTCAATCTCTTGAAAATTTTCAATCACTGTGGTCAAATCATTACTCGTTTGTTTCTTGATGTGGGTTTCTTCGTTGAAGATATTCGTATTTTCTACTCCCAAGAAATCAAGTACTTTCACTATCTCCGCATTGTCTTGCGTGATTTCTTCATAGTAAATTGAAATGGATTTTTCATTTGGCCCGAAGGTGTCAATAAAATTATCAATCTTTTCAAATTTACCCAATTGACCGAGGAGCTTTGATTTATCCAATTCTAATGATTTGATCTTTACCTCTTCTCCTTTTTTGTACAACCATTGATTGTTTTTATCTGCTAATAAAAACGAAATCAATCGCTTTAGTGTATTCTTTCTTTTCAATCTGATAAATGAAATATCCTTTCCTAAAAAAGCTTTTTGTAGCTCTGGAAATTGCATAAAGGAATTTTCCATTGCTTTGAATCCTGTAAATTTTTTGTCTCCGTATTTGTAAACAAAATCCAAGTATTCATCCGCCATCGCCTCTTTCGAAAAAAGACTTCTTGCTTTAGATTTTAAATCCTTTCTTTTGAAAGAATAATAACTAAATGGATTTTCTAACATATTACCGGTTTCCCTAAAT
>CALHBQ010000344.1 GCA_937930815.1 uncultured Saprospiraceae bacterium
CTGCGCCACCTTTCCTATCATATCAATACTGGGTGCAATCGGTCTAAATAAATTGTAGAAATCTCGATTCGTAGCCGAGGTTTCTTTTGCGATTAGTTTAATTTTATTATTCATTAAAAATCTAAAAATTTTGGTTTTCGATACGAGCAAATCAAAGTCAGTAAACCTGACTTCAAGTACTCTAAACCATCAATAATAATATTATCGAAAACCGAGTTGAAAAAAATATCGCGACAAAGTGTGTACAAAACAGGAAAAAGAGATTTTTCCAAAAATCAGAAAGTAGATTACACCAACACATAACAAGGTCGCGTAATATTAATACGATACAAAAACAAAAATGTAACATTTGTAATAAAAATAATATTTATTACTTTTGTACAAAAAGTAACTATGTCAGAAAACAATAAAGAAAAAGAAACGCTCAAAGTACTGAGAGTCAGCGCCTTACCACATCAGTCCGCAAAAATAAACGCCGCCAAGAAAGGTTTGAAATTGCAAGTCTATATTGAATCCTTGATTGCTAAGGATGAAGAAGGGAAAGTTGATTGGGATTAATCCCAAATCCGTTGGCTGAGCGAAGCCGAAGTCAACAAGCATGAAAATCAGTTCTCCGTACCTGTTCCCTTCGGCTTCGCTCAGGGAACGCACCATCGGCTTCGCTCGAAGTACGCATCAGTTGATCGCTACTTCAACTAAATGAAACTCCATTTGTTAATTAAATTTCATCCAAAAAGGAGATCTAATGATTACCATTCGAGAAGCGGATTTAAATGATTCTGAAGTCTTAGCCTTATTAGGTAGAGTCACTTTTGACGAATCTCATGGTCCATACATTGAGAACAAATCCGATTTATTACATCATCTCAATTCTAATTTTTCAATTAAAAAAATTGAAAAAAATTTAGAGGATTCTAATAATGTTTATCTCATCATTTATGCTGATAAACTACCGGTCGGCTATGCCAAGTTAATTCTAAACTTAGAAGAGAAGAACGTTAAATCAAACAAGGTGTGTTCGTTAGATAAAATATATGTGCTGAATGATTTCATTTCAATGAAAATCGGTTACCAGCTGTTTGTAGCAATTGTTGAGAAAGCTAAAGCACTGAACTTTGAGCATATGTGGCTTTATACTTATTACAAAAATGAAAAGGCTGTAAAGTTCTATTTAAGAAATGACTTTGTTGAAGCAGGCAGGCATATTTTCTACGTGAATGAAACGGGGTATGAGAATATTGTTTTTTTGAAGGAGTTGTGATTTTTTGGGATATGATAGGTCGGCATGATGAATAAAGAATTAATTGTTTTCATATTAACCGTCTGTATAGTTGGCGTGGCGGCGATTAGTCTATATGAGCAGCTACACTTTGTTGGCAGTAGTGTTCTTTTCCATTTACCCGAGCATTATTCCAACTATCCCATTATTCTCCGATATGACTTTTAGAACCTTCTGCATTTCCAAAAGATTTTCTTTTTCCTCTTCTCTATCGCTTGGTTCGAGTGGTACTTGATCAATAGAATTCAAAATTTTATCAACTATTGAAAGTATTTTTCCTCCGTCAAACATAAGCCCATAAGATATTCCGTTTTCGTGTCTGTAGCCTCCTCCAGACATACCATTCATTATGTTGAAATTAAAAGTAAGTTCTCCAGGGGATTCAAAACCATAATTCCAATATTCATTCATTACATGCTTAATCGAACTTAGCTCATTATGAATTACGGTAAATGAATTATTTATTTTATATTTCTCAATTTCATTCTTGTTTACCTCATACCAACCGAGGATTTTTATTTCTCCAGATATTGCTTCTTGTTTTTTTTCGTAACCTTGAATATAAAGTGCTACTCCCATTTTTCAGTTGATTTTATTTGTGATTAATGTTTTTCTTCTTCATTACTGCCAACTTGTTGCTATGTGCACCAAGGTGTACATAGCAAACTTATATTTTCAGACTAGTTCATTTCCGAAAACAAACTTAATCAATTGATAATCAATCTTTTAAAAAATAATCAAATTTTTCGAATACAAATAATTCATAACGCTCAAAAAATAGTCATCCCCTCAGCTCAAACTTAACCTTCCTCACCCCATGATCCGTATCCCACTGCTCCACTTTTACAAACCCAAATTGCTCATATAATTTAGTAGCGGGTTCAGTTTCAACGAAAAAAAATCTGCATCAAATTTCGCGTGTAATAAAATTAAATTTACAAAACTTCTAAATAGAAAAAGGCGCAAAGATTATCTCTTTGCGCCTTTCCATCTTTGCGTTCATAAAAAAAAATCGCCCTACTCCACTACAACTTTCACCACCTGCCCACTCACTTCCACAAAATACATCCCAGCGGCATGTTGTCCCATTTCGATAGAAGTTTGGATTTCACCTTTTGCAATAATCGAAGTATCAACCAATTTTCCAATTGTGTTAAAAATATTTACTTGACGATCTTGATTAGAAAATTGACTTTTCAATTGGATGTTCAATCTATCAGCAACTGGATTAGGGAAAACTTCAAAACTTGCAGGAAGCAAATTTTTTGTACTTGAAGGTGGAAAAGAAATTTTGGTAACACCAGTACTCGTCGCTACCCAAACATCATCCTTTGAGTCAATAGCTAACTCTCTGACCACTGGCCCAACCAATCCATCACTTACATCATAGTCAACCCATGCGTTGCCGTCGTACATACTCACGCCACCTTCTGTCACGAGGTAGTCAACATAGATACCAGCCCAAACTCTTCCTTTGGAGTCAATCTGAATATCTTCAACTGGATTGATGCTATCTGGCGGAGGCAATGTGAAAACGAATTTATGATTCGTCAAGAAATTATCTCTGTCATCAAAAACAGAAATTCCATCAGAAGTTGCAATCCATTTGTTGTCGTCAGCATCAACCGTAATTGCTCTAACTTTATCACTCAATAACCCATCATCTTCGATAATATCGATTAAATCAATTCCATTATATTTGATGGCACCACTGAGTGGCGTTGAAAAATATTTACTATTTTTTGAATCAAAACTAACAGACGTAACGCCTCCAAAAGGAATCCCATCAGCATCAATTAATGAAATCCAAGAATTGTCTTGAAAT
>CALHBQ010000345.1 GCA_937930815.1 uncultured Saprospiraceae bacterium
AGTTATATAAATGCTACTATCGATTAGCTGAATACCTTCTAATGTTCCAATTCGATCATTAGGGCGACTATAAAATTTACACCATAAAATATTACCATCGAAATCTGACTGTACTAATGCAGCTTTATGGATATTGATAGGCTGTAGAGGCCCTCGAGGGGTTTCTCTTATAAATAATTCGAATAAAAACCCTTTTTCATTTGATTCCATTACTCCCACATTGCCTAGTCGAATAGAATCTGCATTAACAGCATACAATTTGTCTGCCTCAAAGCCAGGTGTTATTTCAAGCTTCTTTTGGAAGAATGCAAGAGTAGTATCACAGGAGGAGGATATTAAAGTAGGGCTAATTTCTATATCATCAACAGATGATTCTGAACCATGAAATAAGCCAAATAAAAAAGGAAGCAGATAAAAATAATTTAGAAGTTTCATAACTCATGTTTTTATAGAAAAAAGGCAACCTGAATTAAAAATAAGAAAAAACGGCGATTCAAAGAACAATATCGCTTAAATGGGTTTTTAAAATTCATACTTTCGCATTCGATTTTACTTCTCTAAAAAACAACTTTTTAATGAATTTCCATTCTCTAAAATTAATATCAAAAAATCAGCAAACGGCTGATGCCTACACTTTTACGTTTGAAGTGCCAGAAGAATTGAAATCTACCTTCAAATTTAAGCATGGGCAATATGTTACTTTGAAGTTTGACATCAATGGATCTGAGGAGCGTCGTTCCTATTCACTTTGTAGTAGTATGCATGAAGATGAATGGACCGTGGCAGTGAAAAAAGTGGAAAAAGGCAAAGTTTCTACCTACATGATAGATACTTTGACAGAAGGAACAATGGTCGAAGTTGCCAAGCCACAAGGAAAATTCACTTGCAAAATTAATAGCGAAGGAAATAAATCCTACTACCTGATTGGAGCAGGAAGCGGCATTACGCCACTGATGTCTATTTTAAAAACAGTTTTGGAAGAAGAGCCAAAAAGCACTGTTTTTCTCCTTTATGGAAATAGAAATGAAGATTCCATCATTTTCAAAAATGAATTGGTCGCATTAGAAAAAAGATATAGTGGTCAATTGATCGTCACTCATACGTTGAGTCAACCTCAAAAAGAAAAAGGTGGCTGGTTCAAAAAAGATAAAATCAATTGGAATGGACAGGTTGGTAGAATTGACGGACAAAGAGTCCGTCTATTTTTGGCCGATAATCCGCCGCGTTCTAAGGATGAAGAGTATTTTATCTGTGGCCCAGGCGAGATGATAAAAGCTGCCGAATCCACTTTACTTGAGTTAGGAACGGATAAAAAACACATTCATTTCGAATACTTTTCAACTCCTGAGACAGCAGAAGGAACAACCGCTGCTACTGCTGGCGGAACCAATGCAAAAGCAAAAGTCCACCTCGACGGCGAAGAAATTGATCTTGAAATTCCGAAAGGAACCAATATTTTGGATGCCTTGATGGATGAAGGATATGATCCGCCATTTAGTTGCAAATCAGGCGCTTGCTCCACTTGTATCGGAAAGGTGTTAAAGGGTAAAGTAGAAATGGAGTCTTGCCTCGCCCTCGACGATGAGGAGGTACAAGATGGATTCATTTTGACTTGCCAAGCGCATCCAACGAGTGATAAGGTAGAGATTACTTTTGAGGTATAATATAGTTACTAAGTCGTACTTCGAGCGAAGCCGAGAAGCACAAAAGTGGAAAACTGTTTCCTGCTCATGTGCTTCTCGGCTTCGCTCGAAGTACGCGTCGTTGTGCTCGAAGTACAGATCTGTAGGGTATTTCAACAATATTTTCAAAGCCATACAACCATTCCATAGCGGTGTTTCGTCTTTTATCCTTAGGAGGATACTGTACTATTTGATTTCCCGTTAAACCTTCGTTAAAAAATTCATTTAACAAGTATCAAATAGAGTGTTGAGCACGTTTCAATGATAGTGTTCGGAAAGTAGAAAGGTAATCTTACCTTTGCAGGCGCTAAAAGAGTAGGTTTGAAATTCAGATTTAGAAACGAAAATTGAAGATTTTGGGTTCTGAAGAAGTTAAATTTTTTAGGCATAGCTGGGCTACGGTTAATAAATTTGACAAAATCAGGTTCTAAAAGATTCAGTTTGCAGTTTAAATTTGAAATTCAAACCTACTCTTAACTGAAAATCCATTTAAAAAAATTAAATACAAGAATATGATTAAGAAAATCGGAATTACCCTATGTTTTGCAGTACTCTTCACTACTATTTCTTTTGCTCAGAGAATTGCAATTGTTGACGTAACACAGGTATTAGAAAGCCTCGAAAGTTACAAAACAGCTCAAACGCAGTTAGATAAAGCAGCAGCAGAATGGAGACAGCAAATCGCTCAAGAATATGACGTAATCAAAGGTCTTTATAGCAGATATCAAGCAGAACAAGTTTTATTGAGCGATGACCAACGTAAGCAACGCGAAGACGAAATCATGTCAAAAGAAAGAGCGGTTCGCGAAATGCAAAAAATCAAATTTGGTCCTGACGGAGAACTCTTTGAGAAGCGTCAAGACTTGATTCAACCTATTCAGGAAAAAATCTACAATGCAATTGAAGAATTTGCAAGTGATCGTAATTTCGACTTCATCTTTGATAAAGGAGGAAGTGCTGGTTTGTTATTCGCAAATCCATCATTCGACAAAACCGAGGACATTTTAAAGATAGTAAGGTAACCTATCTGATTAATCGGTATAATACATACTAAGTAAACAAACTCATATTGAATACAGGCGAAATATTTATCTTCGCCTTCCATTTAAAAAAATTATTAAATCCATAGATAACTATGAAGAATTTGTTCAAATTAGGAGGCTTTTTGATAGCTTTCATGTTGTTGTCAACAACAACTCAAGCACAA
>CALHBQ010000346.1 GCA_937930815.1 uncultured Saprospiraceae bacterium
TAGTTTTTAACTATAAGATTAAATCGGTTTTTGGGATGGCCTCTCTCGACTTGTCGAGGGGGGCTTTTTTTTATTTGATACTTTTAACTTTGTAGCTCCTTTTGTATTTGAATAAATTACATTTGTGATATTCAATTGAAAATAAGATATCCACTGTTTTCTAATTTAAAAATATAGGCGAGATGCCTGATGTTCTTACACAGGAGGTAGAGGCTCGCGCGAGTGTGATTTTAATAACAAAACCAACAACTCTTTTAATATCTTTATCAAATATTCAATAGATTGAACCTGGACAAAAAAAATGGTTTGCAAGAATCAACTTGCAAACCATTTTTCAATTAAAAATTATCAAAATTAATTTTCAATTATTCCTTCTTCAATATTAATTGTAGTTGAATCAATTGTTTCCTCAATCTTTGGAGGAGCTTTAGCTTTTTCATACTTATCAGGAAACTCTTCTTTCAATTTATTATTAACTAAAGTTGTAGGATTTATTATTTCGAAAAAATCAGGAATATAAATTTTCACTTTAGATTCCTCGTAACACTCTTTGTCCTTGTACATGATTTTCCTGCGTTGTTTATCCTTCCAATCAAGCTTTGCAGATTCACTGTCATCATAAACAACTTCATAGCGACCTTGGTCAATCAAATGTTTCAACAGAAATTTTGAAGCGTCGTATAATTCAATATTCGTTTCAATCAAAAAATGATTGCCTGGCCAATGAACTAATTCATAATTGCCGGTCAAAGCCAGATTTACAGATATTGAACGTGAAAGATCAACAGTTTGATGAATTGTTTTTTTGAGCTGACTAAAAACGGTAGTGGCACAAAAAACCATTGACAAAAGGAAGAATATTTTTATTTTTTTCATGTAGAGATTTCTCTTTGGTATGTAAAGGTATTCAACTTTTAAAACAAAAAAGGTGTCTTGAATTATCAAGACACCTTTAGAACGATTAAATAGTTAATCAGTTACTATTTTTCCTTTTCTTCTGCTAAACTTAAGGTTTCATTTTCCAAAACATTAACTTCTACTTGTTCTGGAACATTAATTATGTAGCTGATTTTTTCAGTTATTTCCTTACCTCTGATTGTAATTTCATTCTCCAAAGCAGGTGCAAAAACTGTCATTTCACCCTCCGAAATATCTGAATCAAGATTGAAACGATTGGCAATAACCATACTCTTCAGCAATCGATCGTTGCCATTTTCTAATGAAATTTTCATTTCGACTCTCATTAATCCTTTTTTCCACTTTCTTACTACAACATCGCCATCCAAATTCAGGTTGACAGTTTGGACTTTACTCACATTAAAGGATTTGACCAAAGTACGTTGAGCGGTTTGCCCAAAATGAGGCGTCACTAATAAAAGTGAGATAATAGATAAGAATGCAATTTTTAATGATTTCATAGATAAAGGTTTTTATTGGTGATAAGAGAGGGATAAATCTAATTTCGCTGCTCCGATAGTTTACTAAAGTTATTTTAATAACAGCAGAAAGTCAAGTTTCGTTCCTTTTTACTCAAATAACTTGTCGTATCGCCACAAGTTTTTCAAATAATTTTTCAAGCTGATCAAGTGGTAACATGTTAGCTCCATCCGATTTAGCAATTGAAGGATCAGGGTGTGTTTCAAGAAAAATTCCATCAACTCCAACGGCAATTCCTGCTTTCGCGATTGTTTCAATCAAGGCAGGCCTCCCGCCCGTAACTCCAATTGATTGATTGGGCTGTTGTAATGAATGAGTGCAATCTAACACAACCGGTACCCCTATTGCTTGCATTTGAGGAATACTTCTATAGTCAACGACCAAGTCTTGATACCCAAAGGTTGTACCGCGTTCAATTAATCCAACCTTTTCGTTTCCTGAATCTTTTACTTTTTGAACCGCAAACTGCATAGATTCGGCACTCATAAATTGACCTTTCTTTACAGAAATGACTTTTTGAGTTTTCGCTGCAGCGACCAAAAGGTTGGTTTGCCTACATAAGAATGCTGGAATTTGAAGAACATCCACATATTCAGCAGCCATAGCAGCTTCTTCCTCTGTATGAATATCTGTCGTAACAGGAACATCAAACTCTTGACGGATTTTTGCCAAAATTTTTAAAGCCTTCTCATCCCCTATTCCTGTAAAAGAATCTAATCTTGAGCGATTAGCCTTTCGATAGCTTCCTTTAAAAATATATGGTATTTGAAATTTCTCGGTAAGTCTCATGACCTCCTCGGCTATAAGCATAGCTGTTTTTTCATCTTCGATGGCACATGGGCCAGCAATCAAAAAGAAGTTATCTCCTGAACTAAATCGAATATTTGGTAACCAATCCTTCATTTCTAAAATTTGATGCGAAGGTATAAATGATGTCGTTTAAAATAAGTAAAATTTCAGTTTTCAACGAAAAAAAAAATCCGATGCCAAATAAATGACATCGGAAAAATCTTAAACAAAAAATCTTAATCCCTTCAAAAGGAAATTTATTCTTAACGCTAAATTATAGTTTAATTGAAACTCCTGCATTGAAAAGTGAAATACCATATCCCATTTCACCGTAAATTCCGATTCTATCAGTGATATAACCGGTTGCACCGATAAATCCACTATAAACGAATTCTTCACTAACTTTTGGTTCTGGTATTCTTCTCTCACTCGCAACAATAATATTATTGGTTACTGTTGGCTTGGAATAGCCCAATTGAAAACCACCGTAAATGTCCCAGTTGTGGATTTTAGTGGCGTGCGCAGCAACTTTCATTCCTCCTAATATAGAAGAAGTATGATACTGATTGATAGAACCATCAGAATGATTTTGTGGTGTACTTTTATACTCAGAATAGCCAGCGAATGCACCGACGCTCAATATATCCATGAACCTATAGCTTATACTTCCTTGCATTGGCGGAACCAGTGTTTCAGATGCATCTAAAAAATAGGTGGGAAGAAGACCGACTCCAGCTTGAATGGTGATGTCTCCTTTTTTGACAGTTTGTGCGTTAATATTTAAACAAAAAACAAGACAAACGATTACAATTAAAAACTTTTGGATGTTCATTACTCAACTTGGTTTAATAAAAAAAATGAAATTGTTTTAATCAAGTAAATCTTAATTCAATAATTAAAGATTTTTGATTGTCTCCAACTGAAAACCTTTCAGCTTTTGACGTTTTTAGAATGAAATTTAAAACCTAAGTAGAGTTGTTAATCGAATAGAAATTAATTTAAAAATTAAAAGAATGAATAGTTTAGTAGTTAACTTCGATTTACATTTATCTATGTCACAAAAACTATTCCTTTGAAGCCAATTTTCGTATAAAAAACGAAGAATACCCAGAATGGGTTACGAGCTTGGTGGCAGTACTAATAATAATATTTTCAGTTTAGGTAACACTTTTATTGGAAATTTCTATTTGAAAACCCTAAACTTTCGCATTTTTGCGATTCACGTAAAAAACATAACGATCTTATGGCTGAAATTATCAGAATGCCTCGAATGAGTGATACGATGGAAGAAGGAAACCTCGTAGGTTGGTTAAAAAAAGAAGGAGAAACTGTAGAAGCAGGTGAAACACTTGCAGAAGTAGAAACAGACAAAGCTACGATGGAATTGGATAGCTATTTTGATGGCGTTCTTTTGCATATTGCTATAAAAGAAGGTACGGTTCCAATTAACGGTATCATCGCAGTTATAGGAGAAAAAGGGGAAGATTGGAAAGCTGCGCTTGCCGCAGCGGATGATGCGACACCACCTGCCGCAGCTCCAGAACCTGCAAAAACAGAAGCCCCTACTCCATCAACACCTGCACCGGTACCTGCAAAAGCAGCACCTACCCATAGTGCCCCTGCCCCTGTAGCCTCCTTAGATACAAGAGTTAAAGCATCTCCATTGGCAAAGTCTATGGCAAAAGAGAAAGGAATCGATTTAGCTGCAGTAAATGGTAGTGGAGAAAATGGTAGAGTCATAAAAAGAGATATCGAAAATTATCAAGCGGCACCTGCTGCTTCACCTGCCTCTGCGCCGGCATCAGAGCCTGCTGCACCTTCAGTTATGCCATTTACAATGAATGGAACTGGTGATAATTTTGAGGATGTAGGTGTTTCTCAAATGAGAAAAGTGATTGCAAGAAGATTAGGAGAAAGTAAATTTGGTGCACCACACTTTTACCTGACTGTTGAAATAAACATGGGGAAAGCCGTTAAAACACGTGCTAAGCTAAATGAAATTTCACCAGTGAAATTATCTTACAATGACTTGGTCGTTAAAGCGGCAGCAGTTTCTTTGCGCCAACATCCTGCGATTAACTCCTCTTGGATGGGTGATAAAATTAGAATTAATAAAAACATCAATATTGGCGTGGCAGTGGCTGTTGAAGATGGACTTTTGGTTCCAGTAATCAATCACGCCGACATGAAATCACTTTCCCAAATCAATGTGGAAGTGAAAGAATTGGCTGGAAAAGCAAAAGTAAAAAAACTACAACCAGACGAAATGAGTGGAAACACTTTTACCATTTCGAATTTGGGAATGTTTGGAATCGAAGAATTCACTGCGATTATCAATCCGCCAGATGCTTGTATTTTGGCAGTCGGTGGTATTAATGACAAACCAATCGTTAAAAATGGAAAAGTCGTTGCTGGTAAAATAATGAAAGTAACCTTGTCTTGCGACCACCGAGTAGTCGATGGCGCTTCAGGTGCTAAGTTTTTGAATACCTTCAAACAGATTTTGGAAGACCCAATTGGTATGTTGGTTTAAGCCTTTGAAAAGAAGTCTTCGTAAAGAACCCGAACATTTTAAATAATGTCCGGGTTCTTTTTTTAAAACTTAAGTTAGAATCGTTCGTTTTTAAGATATGAGTAAAAAAACTATTATTTTAGGTGCATCGCCAAATCCAGAAAGATATTCCAATAAGGTGACCGTTTCTTTGAAAAGTCAAGGACATGAAGCAGTTCCAATTGGAATTAGAAAAGGAGTAATTGCTGGGATTGATATTCAAAAAGGTCAACCTAATGAAGGTGAAGTCGATACGATTACACTTTATCTCAACGCTACTCGTCAAAAAGACTATTATGGGTATATTTTCAAAGTCAATCCTAAAAGAATCATTTTTAATCCGGGAACTGAAAATCCTGAATTAGTAAAAATGGCTAATGGGAAAGGAATTGAAACTGTAATTGCCTGCACTTTGGTCATGTTGTCTGTAGGAGACTATTAAAAGGCACCTAAAACGCTATTAGCCAAATGTTAATTTTTCTATTTTCATCGGAACATCTTTATTTACCTTCGTTCATAGTTTATCGCTGTTTCAATTAAAAAAAAGCTGGCCTAATATGTTTCGAAATCTTACTTTTTTCCTTTTAATAATTTTCCTTTCTGCTGGGTGTTCTTATACCATCAAAATCAAAGATGGAAACACAGCTTTTGAGCAAAAGCAATATGACGTTGCTATTCCTTTTTTGAAAAAGGAATTCAAAAAAGCGAAAAGACGGACCGAAAAAGGAAAAATTGCATTTCAATTAGCTGAATCATATTCTAAAAAAAATGAAGTTGAAAATGCACTTGATTGGTACAAAACCGCTTATGCAAACAACTATGGTGTAAAAGCTTTGCGCGGATATGCCGATGGACTAAAACAAGTTGAAAGATATGAGGAAGCCATTGAAGTGTACGAAAATTTAGGTTTAGAAATAGGGAGCCCTTATGAGGTTAAAAAAGATATTACTGCCTGCAAAGTAGCGATAGATTGGAAAAAAATAGAAGAACCTGATTATAAAACGAGCACCTCAGATTTCAACTCTAAAGGTTCGGAATATGCACCTGTTTTTTATAAAGAGCAATTGATATTTACTTCAGATAGAGCGTCTTCTACAGGTGATGAAAAATACAAATGGACTGGACGAAATTTCATGGATTTGTATTTGGTTAATGAAAATGGAAACGCGAAAAATTTCTCTTCAAAGATCAACACTGAAAAAAACGAAGGGACCATTACTTTCAATTCAGATTTTACAGAATGTTTCTTTACCCGTTGTGCTGGTGATGTAAACAATGTTTCTTATTGTAAAATTTTCTCCAGTAAACTTGAAGGTGATGCCTGGTCAGATCCTATTTTTTTAGGATTTCAATCCGAAAATGTAAACTACATGCACCCTGCCCTATCTGATGATGGAGAACAGTTATTTTTTGCAAGTAATCATCCAGATGGTTGGGGTGGATATGATTTGTATGTTTCTGATAGAACACCTGATGGATGGGATATTCCTCGCTTATTAAGTAGAAATATAAACACAAAAGGTGATGAGGTATTTCCAACTTTTCACAAAGACACTTTATATTTTTCATCTGATTTTCATACTGGAATGGGTGGGTTAGATATTTTCAAAACATACCCTTTAAATGTAACCACTTGGGCACCACCTATGAATTTACATCCTCCAGTCAACTCTGGTTTTGATGATTTTGGTTTTGCCGTAAATGAATCTTATCAAGCCACTAAAGAGATTTTACAAACTGGATATTTCTCCTCTTCTCGGATGGGCGGCAAAGGAGCAGACGATATTTATGTTTTTGAAAAATTGATTCCCAAAATCCCACCACCGCCACCACCTGTAGAAGATACTATTGAAATCGTTTATAAAATGATTTTGGAAGGATACGTTTTGGAAAAAATCTATCAAAACCCAAGTGATCCGAATAGTTCTGTAATTGGTCGCAGACCATTATCAGATGCAAATGTGGAAGCAATTTTTGGTGGTAAAAAAGAAAAATTCACAACTGGTTCCGATGGACTTTTTACCATCGAATTAAATGAAGAAACTACCTACGACCTATTTGGTTCCAAATCTGAATACTTGACCAAAAAAGAATATTTTTCAACTAAAGGAATTGGAAAAGACCCTAACAATCCCACTCAAAAATTTGAAATAGAAATTGTTTTAGATAAAATTTTCAAAGACCGAGAGATCACTTTGGAGAATATTTATTACGATTATGATCAATCGTTTATTCGAGAGGATGCGAAGCCGACTTTGAATTTATTGGCAAACGCGATGCGACTCAATCCTTCAATTACAATTCAACTTTCATCTCACACTGATTGCCGTGGAAATGACCGATACAATCAAGAATTATCGCAAAAAAGAGCCCAAGCTGCTGTTGATTATTTAATTCAAAATGGACTGGATCCTAATCGATTGGTCGCAAAAGGATACGGTGAAACTTCTCCGGCAATGACTTGTGCATGCAATAGATGTTCTGAGTCAGAACATCAAGCTAATCGACGGACTACCTTTAAGATTTTACAGTAATTTTTTTTTTAGGAGAGAGGTGAGAAGAGTCAGGTGAGAGGCATAAAAAAGAACGTTTGGAAAAATCCAAACGTTCTTTTTTTGAAGAGTTCCCTCTCACCTCTTTCCTCTCACATCTTTCCTCTCACATCTCACCTAAAAAAACCTAATGCTCCGCTCCTTCCATCCAAGATTGGTAATACTTTCCATCATCAATAGCTAAGGCTTGCTCAGTGATTTGAAGGGGCTTGAAGGTGTCAATCATCACAGCGAGTTCACCAGTTTCTTTTTGACCAATACTTCGCTCATAGGCTCCAGGATGAGGTCCGTGAGGGATTCCTCCTGGGTGCAAAGTCATATAACCTGGGCCAATATTATTTCTACTCATAAAGTCACCATCAACGTAGTATAGCATTTCATCGGAGTCAATATTAGAATGATTGTAAGGTGCTGGAATTGACTGCGGGTGGTAATCATACATCCGAGGACAAAACGAGCAAATCACAAATGCTTTGGTCTCAAAAGTTTGGTGAACAGGTGGCGGTTGATGTACCCGACCAGTTATTGGTTCGAAGTTATGAATCGAAAAGCCATATGGGAAATTATAACCATCCCACCCCACTACATCAAATGGATGTGACTCATAAACCAAGGTATGAAGCATTCCTTGTTTTTTGATTTTCATAATGAATTCTCCTGTTTCATCATGCGTTTCTAACTCTGTTGGTAATTTATAATCACGCTCACAGAATGGTGAATGTTCCAATAATTGGCCAAAGTAGTTTCGGTACCTCTTAGGCGTATAAATTGGGTGGAAGGATTCTGCGAAAAGAATTCGATTGTCTTCTGTATCAAATTCAATTTG
>CALHBQ010000347.1 GCA_937930815.1 uncultured Saprospiraceae bacterium
ACCGACATCTTCGTATGTAAGTTTTTATACTTCTTATTACTTTCTTTCAAACGAGCCGCTTTTCTACTGGCCAATACCACCTGGTTTTGTTTGCCTTGCTTTTGAGCAACACTTGCCAATTGCATATTCTTATCAATATCACGATTATTTTCATCCATGATAGTTGAAAGTTTACGCATCTGACCTCTGATATTTCCAATCTGCTTGCCCATCGTTCGAAGGTTGTCTTTCAAATCTTCCACGTAGCTTTTCAAAATACCGATTGGGTCAATTTGTACAAACATCCCTGTAATTGAACGCATCACGCTTTTGTACATATAACCAACCAATGCACGCATTTTAGGGTCAAGCACCATATAAACGACTGCACCCAAAACCGCCAACATTCCAGCTAAATAAAGCATATTGGAAGCTAAAGCTATTAGAGTAGGCAAAAAAGTAACGAACAAATAGCCACCTCCTAAAACGAGCGCAGCCAAAAAAATCAGACCTGTAACACCTTCAGGTTTTTGCCAAAATGATTTTTGTTTAAAATTCGGAGCATCCATATTTTCTCAGTTAAAAATTATTTCTTGATAGATATTAAAATTCAATAATACGAGTTCTTTTTCAATTTGACTGATTTCAACGAAAAAAGTCAGGTTTTTATACAAACATTATTTTTTGAACTACAAAAAGCACAAAAGATTCTCAAAAGGATTTTAATAGTCTTCTAATGAGATAGATTACTAAAAAAAGCCAAAGCGCGAATAAAGCAATTAGTATTATTGGGGTTGCGAAATTTGAAGAAAGAGCAATCAAAGTTGGAAGGAATTTTACGAGCAAATACCCCATTCCAAAAATGAGAATTATCAACAAAACGATGATTACTAACTTGCTCATAGTAATTTTTTAAAGTTTCAATTGACCTTCTTCACTACTTTCAATCCCATTTCCGTGCCTTTCTTTATCATCAATTGATATGCCGACTCATAATCGCTGGAAATATCACCATCCAATATACTTTCTCTGATAAAATTCTTGATATCACCCACTGGGCGAGAGGGAGCAATTCCAAAGGTTTCCATTATCATTTCACCAGTGATAGGTGGCTGCCAATTTCGAAGGTTATCACTCTCTTCCAATTCTTTCATTCGAGCACGAAGCACTTGATAATTGGAGAGGTATTTTTTTATCTTCTTCTCGTTTTTGGAAGTGATATCTGCTTCGCAAAGCCGCATTAAGTCATCAATATCTTCCCCTGCATCAAATAAAATTCGACGGATGGCTGAGTCAGAAATCTCTTCCGTTGTGAGTTTCATCGGACGTTGGTGCAATGCAACTATTTTTTGCACATATTTCATTTTCGCGTCAAGCGGCAACTTTAATTTCTTAAAAATACGTGGAACCATATTGGCTCCAACTGCATCATGTCCATGAAATGTCCAACCTAATTCCTTGTTGAAACGTTTTGTAGGTGCCTTCCCAATATCATGCAACAAAGCAGCCCATCTCAACCAAAGATTCCTTGATTTGGCTGCTAAATTGTCGAGTACTTTTAAGGTATGGTAGAAATTATCTTTGTGGCCAATGCCATTTCGGATTTCTACACCTTTCAGTTTCAGCAACTCAGGAAGTACATTTTCCAATACCTTTGTTTTTTCCATTAAATGGAAACCTTTAGAGGGTCTTGGTGAAAGCATAATTTTGTTCAACTCCGTAGCCACTCGCTCTGGAGAGACGATATTTAGACGATTTCTATATTTTGAAATGGCGTTGAGCGTAGATTCTTCTATAAAGAAATCAAGCTGAGTCGCAAAACGAATACCGCGCATAATCCGAAGCGGATCATCTGAAAAAGTCTTTCCTGGTTCGAGGGGCGTGCGAAGGATTTTATTTTCTAAATCTGTCAATCCTCCAAATGGATCGAGAATTGTCCCAAAATCATTGTCATTCAAACTTACAGCCAAAGCATTAATCGTAAAATCACGTCGATTTTGGTCATCTTCCAATGAACCATCCTCAATCGCGGGTTTACGCGAATCCGCTCGATAGCTTTCCTTTCTGGCACCGACAAACTCAATTTCGAGGTCTTCGTGTTTGAGCATCGCCGTACCAAACCTTTTGAAAATAGAAACTTGAGGCATCGGACGTAGTTTGCCAGCAATCTCTTGTGCCAATTGAATACCGCTCCCGATACAGACAATATCCATATCTTTTGAAGGTCGCCCAATCAATCGATCTCGGACATATCCCCCTACTACATAGGTCGGAAACCCAAGCTCTTTGGCAGTCTCACTTATTATTTGAAATATCTTCTGTTCGTGTGGTTGGATGGTAAATAGCACAGCCTCCTCGTGATTTTAAGTTTGAAGTTCAAAGTTAGTAAAAAAGAACTTTTCTTAGACTTTAGTTCCCTAATAAATAATAGTCTTTATTCTAAAATAATTTGTATGCAATTCGAATACTTCTTTTTCCGCTACTTTTCGTTAAAAAATTGAACCATCCGCCGCCGCGGATACTTAAATTTTTTGCCTCAATTATCGAAAAAATAAGCATCGATTGCTCTACAACTCATTTTAGAATTAAGACTAATAGAGTTTTGATTTAAATTATTTTACAAATGCTTAATAACCATTCTCTTGTACATCGCGATAGGCATCATTCCAACTTCCTTTCGTCTTTTATCCAGGTTAGCCATATCCTCTGTTTCAGCTAATTCAATCGTTTTTGTCTGAGGATCAATTTTTGAAAATTGAGTTCCGTACAATTGCTTCTGGCCACTGTTTCTTCTTATTCTATCAAATAGATAGGCATAATTTTGACCATCCATATCACCTCGTTTTACTGCTTTTTCGATGAAAGGTAATTGACTTTTCTGCCAATCTTTGTCGCCATCTGCATGTTGAATAATCAGGAAGATACCATTCATCGCCTCTTTTCCAACCATTTTTCTGGTAGGATAGCCGTGCGTTTTAATAATTTCTTTGAGACGCGTTCGGTTTCTTTTATCAACCGTTATTCCATCCTCTACAACAATTTTAGATGTATCTATTCCAAATTTAGCAATCATTTTATCATCACGAGCTCCTCTTGCCGCTTGGTCTGCAATTTCCATTTTAATAATTTCTAATTGCAAATCTGGATTTTCGACTTGCTCCACACCTCTATATTTGAAACATGCCTCTTGAGTTTGAAGAAATTCCTTTTTACAAATATCCGCAAGAACTACATCGCTTTGGAGCCCTAAAATCTCTTTAATTTTAACTTCCTTTTCAAGAGCGGCCAAAGATTCTAATCCAAGACTAATAAACCGATTGTCGATAATACTACCCATCTGCAAAAGAGAATCAAATTGGATTTCAGCCGAATCATATTGCTCATCATAAGAACTCTCGGTCATTCGCCAGCCAAGTTTCCAAGTTTCAAAGTCATTTAATTTAACCTCAGAAGTTGATTTACAAGAGAAAATAAAAAGTAATCCCAATATTGAAATTATGATAGAAAAGCTTTTCATACCAAAAGAAGTTTATCTGTTTTGAAAAAAAATCCAAACAAATGTAGCGAATTCAATTTTATCTACATCTTTAAGAATACAAGGAGCTCCTTTTATTTTGGAAGTCGCTTATGAATAGATTTCCAGCAATCCTTTATAAATAATTGAAGATGAAAAAATTTAATATAATATCAATACTATGCCTGTTGGCATTCTTTAGCTGTCGAAAAGATGGTTTTGAATCTATCGTTACGGTTGAAGAAGCACCTCCAGAGATTTTAGTAAGAAACACCTTGCGTGGAAAAGTTGTCGCTGAAAATGGTGACCCCATTCAAAACGCATTCGTTACCGTTCGACAGTACTCTACCATAACAGACGCAAACGGCAATTTTAAATTTGAAAAAATTGATGTTCCCGGCGAAGGTGGTTTGGTGACAGTCGATTTACCCAATCATTTTAAAGCGACAAAGTTCATAAACTTTTCTGCAGATGGAAGTTCATATTCGCAGATAACGGTTTTGGAAAAAGGAACACTTCAAATTTTTGATAATCGAAATGCTTCTACTATTGATGTAGCTGGAGGAGCAAAAATCAATTTTTCACCAAACTCACTCGTAACCAGTTCAGGAGTTGCATTCAATGAAGATGTTGGAATATATACTCGATACCTTGACCCTTTAGCCGAAAACCTTGGAGAAATCATGCCCGGACAATTAACTGGAATTGATGAGGACGGAAACGAATTTGCACTTGCCACCTACGGCATGGTCGTTTTTGAATTGGAAAGTGAAGATGGACAAACGTTAGATTTGGCAGAAGGTGTAACCGCTGAAATGAGGATGCCCATCCCTCCAGAATTGGCGGGAACTGCTCCAGAAGAGATTCCACTTTGGCAATTTGACCTCGACGAAGAGCAATGGTTACTCAAAGGAAAATGCATCAAAGAAGGAGGCTATTATGTAGGAAAAGTAACTGGCTCTGGCTTCTGGAATTGCGATGTCGCACTCCCCGCTATCTGTCTGAGCGGAACGATTCTAAACGAAGATTCAACCTTCGCATCTTATGTAAAAGTAGTCGTGGAAGATTTGACAGACAACTTCATATACTGGGGATACACCGATAGTTTGGGCTTTTTCTGTGGGTCAGTACCGCAAGCAGCTCCTCTAAGAATTACCATTTACGACCACTGTGACAATGAACTTTACACGGAAGAAATTGGTCCATTTGGAGATGATTTTGAGTTACCGACAATCTATTTAGATGAAATTGTAAACGAATATTTACTGACGATTTCAGGTACAATAGGTCATTGCATATCTAATGATGTTCCCAATGGACATGTAGCAGTTCGATATCCAGGAAACCTTCGAGTTTTCCCTTTTAGTGGTGGAGGATTTACAATTCCAATTGGGTTAAAATGTACTGACTTTCCAGAAATGGAAATCACGACTTATAGTTCTTCTCAGTTCCTTTCATCTGAGCCTTTTATTCACAATACCTTTGACGACCTCACATTGATGCAAGATTATATGTGCGATACCATCGTCGATACCATTCATTTGAATGTTGATAATATTGATTATTGGATTGCTCCAACCAAATGGTCACTCAAACCAAATACGACAACCGATTGGTTGATTTTGGAAAGTGTGGTACCTTATGGTGAGGTGAAAATTGAGTTAAGAGATTATACAGGTGAAGGTCAATATGATGTGAATGCTTTTCTAAATATTACAAATGAATCGCTCTTCCCTCAATATCCTGACTTAAGAGCATCAAGTCCGGATATCACAGTGATGGTAACAGAAGATAATGGGAACTTCATCAAAGGAACTGTAACTGGAAACGCTAAAGACCCAATGGGAACCGAGTTTCCGATTGAGATTAACTTTGTCGTGAGAAAGGCGCCATAGAATCGAGATGCGGGTTTCGAGAGGCGAGGTACGAGTTTGACACTCGCACCTCGCAACCCGAACCTCGCAACTCAAAAACCTCTATTCAAAAAAAGATAAAACTAACGAGTGGAAAAATTAATCAAAGGCTGCAAAAACTACGACCGAAAGGCGCAGAGAGAGATGGTCAATCATCTCGCTCCGTTCCTTTTAGGGGTTTGTCAGCGGTATGCGCCCAACCGTGAAGATGCGCGCGATTGGATGCAAGATTCCTTGATAAATATTTTCAACAATATCGAACAATGCAGCGAAAACCAATACGCATTTAAAGGTTGGTGTAAAAAAATTGCTATCAATGTTTGTTTAGGAAAAATCAGAAAAAAAGGACTAAAAACAGTGGAGCTAAATAATGAAACAGCGCTCAAATCTTCCCCACCAAAAATATTGGACCAAATGAATGTTCAAGGAATTTTAAGGTTACTGGATCAGCTTCCGCAAAAATTGAAATTAGTTTTCAACCTCTCTGTTTTGGATGGATTCAGTCATAAAGAAATCGCAAAGACTTTAGATATTCAAGAAAGTAGTTCACGTACTTTTTTAACCAGAGCAAGAGCAAAAATGCAGCAATTGATTATCGCACAAGAAATAAACTCGACCAATGGAAAATAATCGATTAGATAAAAATATGAACGAAATGTTTGATGGCTATCAACCAGAAGTAGACACAGATGCCGTTTGGGAAAACATCGAACCCAAACTCAAAAAGAAGAAAAAGAATCGTTTCTTTTTCTTTTGGATGTTGTTTGGCTCAGGTTTGCTGTTTTGGTTTTTTGGTATGAAAAATCAAGGTCAAGAAATAGCTTCAACACCAGAAACTACTGATAATCAATCCGTTACTTCATTTGACAATACAAAACCAACAATTGAAAAAACAGTGGAAATTTCTGAAGTCGAAGAAAAAGATTCAAAAGAATCGGCTCCTCGGATAGTCAATACTTCCGCAAAGAATAATAGAAATACGCATTGGTACGCTCAAGAATTTGAGGCAAAAACTGACGATTTCACAAATGATTATTTTGCAAATTCAAAAAGCCATTCTTATCCAATTGTAGATAATTCTCTTCCTAAAAAATCAGTTTTCGATTCGCCAGTTGTTTCAAGTGAGGCACCTGTTTCAAATAGAAAAGTAGTTACTGATAGTCATATCAATTTTAATTTAGAGCAAGAAGATGATATCTCAAATCCAGTTGAATCAACAGAAAATAATTCAACAAACGAGGAATCAACTGACCTTGAATCAACTGTTACCAATGAATCAAAACCAGTAAAAAAGAAATCATCTGACTCAAAAAAATCAAAAAAGAAAAAGAGCAAAAAGGTAAAGAAGAAAAAGAAAAAACGCAAACGAATTGCTCGTGTACAAAATTTAAAATGGAGGCCATATTTTCAAATATTTGGTGCGCCTGAGTATAACTTAAGAAGTTTGAAATATACCGGTGAAGGATCCTCTCAATTCGTAAACCAAAGAAAATCAACCGAATCGCAACTGCTATCCTATCACCTTGGCGGTAACTTTCAATTAGTACACAAAAAAGGTTTTGTCTTTTTTGCTGGAATGGAATTAAGGAACATCGATGAAAAATTTCAACAATCAAAAACAACTGAAAGAACAGCCTTAGAAAATGGAATTATTTCCTACACCGTTAACGCTGCAGGTGATACAATAGATGTAGCATATGGTCTCAAATTGAAACGTACCGTTACCGAAACCACTCAAACAGAATACAATCAGCTTATTTTCTTAAACGTTCCAATTGGAATTGGTTATGGTAAAATAGGACGACAGTATGGATGGAAAATTTTGGGTGGTCTCAACTACAATTTAGGCTATGAAATAAAAGCCAAATACTTAGATGCTAATGGAAATCTGCGTCGATATGAGAATAAACCTTCTGCGAATCTGGTAAAAGCATTTAGACCAAAGGCGGGCTTGAATCTATGGACAAGCGCCGAATTTTTCAGAAAAATCAATGGCAATATTCACTGGATGATTGCACCCAAAATAGAAGTTCCCACCAGAGGATTGACCAATTTAGATGTCTACCCTATTTCCCAGCGATATTATAATTTGAGTTTAAAAACAGGTGTAAATATCCTTTTGGCGAAAGCTCCTAAAAAGAAGAAAAGACACAAACGAAAGAAAAAACGTAAATCAAAAAAAGCTAAAAAATAACAGGTTTGAGTCCCCTTTTCGAGTAATCGAAAGGGGGTCTTTTTTTGATATGAATTAGACTTCTGTTCAGCAATCTAAACTACCTCTATTCCTTAACAAACTTACTTACCAATATTTTATCCTCTGTTTTTATTTTCAATAAATATATGCCTCTTTTCAAATTACTGACATTCTGTTTTATCCACCTGCCATATACGATTTCATTCGAGAGTTCCTTTCCATCAAAACTTAAAATAGAAACTTCTTCTACTTTGGAATCCGTCAATTTTATATTTAGTAAATTTCCTACTGGGTTTGGAAATATCTCTAAAGGATTTTCATTGGATAATTCATCCGTATCTGTAAATAACAACTCCTCACATGCTATTGCTGGAGGATAGGTAAAAGCTTCATTCCTGTAACAAGAAAATTTGTGCGTTCCACCTCCAATTGAACAATTGTCTGTATTCCAAAATAAATAATCACCCTCTATTTGACCTACCGTCTCTAAAATCGTGAATCGTTCATATGGGCCAGTGCCATTAGCTCCATCAATACATATTTTCTGTCCATGCCATTTTTTATATTCAAAACCATCTATCTCTTCAACCGTTATACTATCTATTGCTAATTGAATATCTACTCCCCCTCCAGCATTCGGTATATAAAGAGAATCCGTTAAGCTCATTTTGAAATCTAAAATTAGGTCATCTCCACTATAAATCGAATCGTTTTTGATTCGGATAAATCCAATACTGGTGGTTTCAATTGCTGGTTCCGTAAATGGTTTTCGATGACGCTTTTGCTTAATTTTCTTGTATGCCTCTCCATTTATTAAAGTATCTTTTTCTACAGAAATCATCGTCCATCCATTTGTACCACCATCATGTGATTCAAATGAATAAGTCCAATAGGAACCTATTGCCCCAAATTCATTTTGGGAATAAATTATATTTTGAAATTGAAATAGAAAAAACGCAAATACAATTATTCGCTTCATAATTTTTTATTCAGGTTTAGAAATTAGGTTAGATTATTTTAGACGCTTTCAAATAGAAAATGGTTGGGGTAAAAACTTAATAGCTTTTATATTTAAAAGGCAACTTCAAATCTACTCCTATTAAAATCAAGAACCTTTCAATCACATTTCCATACCCCCGCAACATAGATTAATACTCTAAAAAATCACCCAACTCCTCCAATACCATTTCTTTAAGCGTTTTCAATTCTTGACCAACATTGATTGTTTCACCTTCCTTTATTTTTAACTCAGAAAGAATAGAAAATTCGAAATTCTCTTTTCCATGTTCGTTCCAATCTTTTTGAAAAATGGTATTCCGATGACTTCCAAAACGAAGTTCGGTTTGGTGACGATTCCATTTGGCTGGAATGTCAGCGCTTTCTTCGATTAAGCGTTTTCCGTTTACTTTATTTAGTATTTGAAAAACGCCCATGGTGGACTTTTTTAGTTTGTAGGCTGCTTTTATTGCTTTTCTATCTTTCATTATTTTAGTGTTGAAGGTTGAAAATTAAACGTTGAAAGTTACAAAAGTGATTCGTTCAAATTTATAGAATCATTAATTCAAAAAGCTATTTAGATTAATCGTTCTTTTCCTCTACTACCTCTTTGGGAGTTCCAATACTTTTCCAAAGTTTATGCACCGCAATCGCAATGATAATTCCGTTTAATACATTAATGCACTTATTTACGAATAAATATGCCTTTGTAAACCAACCAGATTCACCAGTCAAGTAATCTAATCCAATTGGAGATAAAAACATCGGTATGGTTGGTAAGACCACTGAAATAATCAATAAAAAAACCGCTGAGTCCAGCGCTTTTGAATCTTTAATATTTTCCGATTTATAAACTTTCAAGAATACAGCAATAAGGATAATAATGCCTTGTATCCAATTCATAATTTTTGTGTTTAGGTCAAAAATCGAAGTTAAACGATTTTCATGAGCTATCCAAAGACCTTCATCTATTCAACCCTACTTCGCCTTTTTAAAAACTAAATTTTAGTTAACCGACCAGACTCAACGTTAAAATTCGAACGAAAAACTCAAGCCCTAACAGGGCATAATCATCTGGTTTTCAAACAATTAGGCTTACGCCCTTTCAGGGCTTCCTACCAAATAAATCAATTCATCGGGCTATTGCCCGATGCTATTTGCTTAATCCCTTTCAGGGATAATCAATCAATTAATTAATCACTTTTATAGAACGTTTGTACAAATAAAATAGCCCCAAAATGGAGCTATTTCTTTTATATAAACTTGTAGACTTATTTACTTATTTCAATGGTTGAGAAAAAATCACTTCTCGAATTACCTGCCATCGGTTAGCCTCTTTGACAAGGTCAATACTCAAGGTCAACTTTCTTTCTTCACCCGTCAAATTCACTTTTCTGGTTACAATGACGTGAGCCTTATCAGCAGTAGCTTCGATGTGATTGTATTCCGCCCATGTGTTTAATGGCGGATCACCATTTTTCTTTTTTGTTTCAAACAAATTTTTAAAGGTCGCTTTATCAGCTATCATCTTTTGTCCCTCCTCATCTATCATGATAACTTGTAAGTCGTTATGATAGATTAATTCCAATTGATTTATATCAAAAGTGGTACCTGCTCCAATTAGACTTTCAATTGTAGCTTTCGATTCGTCTATAAATTGATTGTTTTGACTCATACTTTTTTTTAATTTAAACCAAACAATTTCCGGTCATATATCCATGAAACGGATGTAGAAATAATTCCAATTACAGCTGGTGGAAACTCTCCATCACCAACCACTAAGTGGGCTGCTAAAGCAAGAATAGCGTCAAAAAGAAATCCAGAATAAGCAAGCTCTTTCAAAAAAATTGACTTCTTGGTCAATATAGCAACCACGCCTAAAACTTTCAAAGTAGCCAATGGATAAATCAACCAAGTTGGGAAACCAAGACTTTCAAAAGCAGCAGTTGCCATGTCATTTGCAAAGAAATACATTCCGGCAGAGAACATAAATAGAAGGCACATTATTCCTGTTGCAATTCGATAAATGAGTTTATCTTTTTTCATTTTATTATTTTTTTTTGTTTTTAAGTTATTTGAAGGTTTGAAAAAAAATTAATAGTCTTTAAGGCTCTACCGCTATCATGATAGCTTAACTGGCTCAAGAATCTCAATAGCATCACCGAGTTTAATTCTTTTCCCCAACTCCGTTTTAGGTACGTACACATTTATGGTTAAAAAATAAGACGCTCTTCCGTATTGCAGTAAATTTTCTGCGGTTACATGTTCGTTGCGACTCTCCATCATGTTCTTGACAAAATGATAATCCATTTCTCCAGTCGTTGGATTCTGAGGAGGTACATTGCAACGTGCTCTCGGACTGATGCCTAACATTTCCACCTCCCCTATTCGAAATCGGACGCCTACTCCAGGTTCCCGATACAGTTGTTCTTCCCAAAAAGCATCCACGCCTACCAATTCTACATTGGAACGAAATCGCAAACGCATGCTTTCTAAAGTATGTCTTTCCAAGTCCTTTTGTAAGTATTGCAATGAGGCTTCACTTACAATTGTAACACTACTTTTTAAAGGAATGTCCATAAATTCTCCATATTCGTTTTTCACAAGATTGAGCTTGATGTCAAAAAAATTACTCAAGTAATTATCCAACTCAACATTCCCTTCCTTTAATTCAAATGTGCTTTGGTTGCCGGTTGGCCTTTCAGAAAATTTGACAATTCCATTAGACAAATCATATTCAGTTTTTAGCTGATTGACTCGACCTGTGCGTTTACCATTGATGTAACGCCCAACCTCATCTACCATCGCAAAGAGGCGATCATTCTTCAAAGAATGAACGCCGATTTCTACTTCCTCAATTTCTACAAACCCCAGAGATTTTATTGGATAAATTCTCAATTTTGAGATAGTTGCCTTGCTCATGATTATCGTTTATTCTTTAAAAAAGAAGATTGATTTACAATCGTCTGTCAGATTCATTAATAGTTAAATCATTGATACTTGCGTACCGTTTTTTCATTAGACCGTTTTCGTCAAATTCCCAATTTTCATTACCGAAGGCGCGAAACCATTCCCCTGCTTCATTATGATATTCGTATTCAAATCGGACTGCAATACGGTTGCCACCAAAAGCCCAAAGTTCTTTTTTTAATTTGTAATTGAGCTCTGTTTTCTATTTATCTATAAGAAAATCTTGGACTGCCTGCCTCCCATTAATAAATTGATTACGGTTACGCCATTCTGTATCAATAGAATAAGCTTTGGAAATCTTTACGGGGTCTTTCCACGCATCTTCTGCGCCTTGCACTTTTTGTAGCGCAGTTTCTTTTGTGAATGGTGGTAGTGGGTATTTCTTTTCCATGACAATTCGTTGAAAATCAATTTATTACCTATTACCTCTTTCCAGTTTTCAAACCGGCAATAGGCAACTGGTAACAAATTATTCGATTTATAAATTACTGATAATCAATTTTTTAGGAACTTATTTTAAAAATTTGGAATAACTCCTTTCAATACCTGAATGCATTAAAACTTACCGTTGTTGTTTTTCCATTCATTAGTTGGTGGAATCGTTTCGATGATATCCCAGTGTTCTGCAATCTTTCCATTTTTCACTCTAAATAAATCGTAGAATGCCGTGGGTGCGCCAGCCAATTCGCCTTCTGCAATGATTAAAACAAAATTGCCTTCGCCGAGAACTTGATGAATAGTATTGTATTTAACAAATATCCCCTGGTCCGCCCATGCTTGAATCGCAGCAACCAATCCAGAAACGCTATCACCTACATTTGGGTTATGTTGAATATAGTTATCACCGTCAAAATAGCCCGATAATTTAGCGAAATCTCCGTTGACCAAAATGTCTGTTACAAAATTATTGACCAATTCTTTGTTTGCTTCTGTTTGGTCCAAATCTTCAATTGTAGTTGCGCCATCAATCAAAGTACGTCCGCTTGGGTTGGCAGGAGTTGTTTCTTGAAGGTTATCCCAATGTTCGACAATTAATCCGTTTTCATATCTAAAAATATCGAACCCAACTTTTGGTCCAAAAAAATTGTACTCAGAGTGTGTAAAAACAAAGTCGCCATCTTGAAAAACACGTCTTGTTGTTACGGTTGTCTCAGGGCGAGGTAATTGAGAAATTAAATTTTCCAATTCACTTTTACCATCTCCAACAGAGAGATTGTGTTGAATATATTTATCGGAATTGATGTATTTAAGTGCATCTGTTTCTCCGGTTTCAATGGCGTTTAAAACTGCGGTCACTTTATCTTTGTCACTAACTTGAGGTTCTACAATTGGTTCATCTTTATCACAAGAAGCCATAAATAAAACCATGCTGACGATTGAAAGAAATATTATATTTTTCATTTTATTATTATTTTAAATTGTTAAAATTGAAGGCATTGATTGCCCGTTATATAATTAATGGATTTTTATTTTTAAAATAGAGAAAAGAGACCAAACCAAGATTTTAATTTAGGGAACAAGTGGTTTTTGGGTCTCTGTTCTCTATTCTAATTCAGTTTAATACCCGACCGTAAATCTTTTTTTGATGAAATTTTTATTTTCTACTTCATCCAAGATTGCTACTGCAAAATCTTCCATAGAAATGGCACTCTTACCTTCCGCATCAGCTATTAAATTATTTTCTCCTGTGCGGAAGTTATTGGTTCTTTCGCCTTCAAAAATGTAAGCAGCTGGAGAGATATTTGTCCAATTCACTTGGTCTTCTTTGTAATAAACATTCTCCAAAGCATCCTTATGAGCCAAAGCAACTGCTTTGTATTCCTCTGGAAATTGAGGAGCATCGACCAATTGTGTATTCTCTGCAACATACAAGCTACCTGCTCCGCCCACCGCGATAAGACGTACATCCGCTTTTTTTGCAGCTTCAATCAAAGAGGCTGATGCCGCGGTCATGAGTGGATTGTTGTCCTGTGGTGGTGCGTAAGAACTAATGACAACATCGCTGCCTTTAAATGCTTCCGCAAGCGCTTCGGTTTCGAAAATGTCCTCTTTTTGAGTCGTTACTTTTACTTCGCTTTCGAAGCCAAAAAATGATTCTGGTTTTGAGGTAATAAGAGATAACTCATACCCTCTTGCAGCAGCTTCTTTAGAAATTCTTTGTCCGATATTTCCGCCTGCGCCTAAAATTGTGATTTTCATATTAATAAAATTTAAAAAGTTAATTAATTTGTAACAATCGTTACAATATTGAGTAAAAAAAAGGTTTATTTATTTTGATTACTATTTGAGAAAGTTTCTGATAAGCAAAATTGCTTCTTCTGGATACTCTTCCAACATAAAATGTCCACCATCAAAAAAGTGTGTTTCGACATTATCAAGATCTCTACTAAAAGCTTCGCCTCCTGGCTTGCTAAAGAACTTGTCATTTGCTCCCCATATCACTAACGTTCTTGGCTGAAGGGCTTTTAGATATCCTTGCCATTCTGGATATTTAGGAAAATTACTACCGTAATCTTTAGATAAGGCATTGTAAATATTCAATACATTTTCTCTTTCAAAAAAAGCGATGTCTGTAAGATACGAAATAGGATCTATGTCCGAAGGTGTCTTTGCACCAGTTAAATATTGCTTTTTTATTGCTCCAACAGTCATCAATATGGAATCTTTAAAAGCGGCCAATTCTTCGTACTGTTCATTCTTGGCTAAGCCACCCATTGTGAGTATCCATTCCCCAAGTCCTTCTTTATAGATGTTTGCATTTTGGATTATCAATCCTTTTATACGGTCAGGATTCGCAGTTGCTATTCTCATACCTACCGGGCCGCCATAGTCTTGCATCATCAAGTAGTAAGACTCCAATTTTAATTCTTTGATGAAGCCTTCTATCACCTTAGAAAGATTATCAAAAGTATATTCAAATTCATCGGTAGATGGTCTATCGCTCAATCCAAACCCTGGATAATCTGGTGCAACAACATGATACTGATCCGATAAGCCGTTTATAATGTTTCGATACATGTGTGAGGAAGAAGGATATCCATGCAGCATCAAAATAGTTTCTGCATTTGGATCACCTGCTTCTCTGTAAAAAATAGAGACGCCGTCTATCCTAATTTGTTTGTGTTGAACTTGATAGACACTCTTTTCAATTGTCGTATTTAAATTCATTTTTTAAAGATTTTTTATTTTAATAAATTAAATTTTGAGAATTTTTTTTCAATACTGTATCAATCGTTACAATATTAGATAAAAAAATATCTTTTTTTAAATCGGCTGCGTTTGATGAGTCAAAGATACAATACTGTAACGATTATTACAAATTAAAAATCATTTATTTTTATTATTCTTTTAAAAAATTGAATTCAACAATTTTCTTGATGATATTCGAAATTTTAAAGTGATTTTCTCTTCCTTTATTAATTCAGGTAATTGAATTGCTGTCATATCTAAATTGCCATTATTGTAACAATCAGTACAAAAAAATGCAAAAAAATATCAATCAAGTATTTGAAGGCTTGATTCAATTATCGCTTTAACCTGTGCATCTTTTGGATTCATTCTTTGCGTTACATTTATACCATTCCACAAATTAAGCAATTGGCCAGAAAGAGCAATGGGACATTTTTCAGCATCAATTGTTCCATTCTTTTGAGCTTTGAGCAGTGCCTTTTTAAAACTTCCTTTCAGTTTCATCAATAAAGCACTTGAAATCCCCTTTGTCTCTTTATCCAAATTGCTCAACTCAATAACGGCATTTCCCAAATAGCAACCATTCTTTCTTGCAGCTATCGGTCGGTCTACAACACTAAGAAAGAAATCTTTAATAAACTGCTTAGGATCGTTGGTTTCACTTAATCCTTTACTGAAACGTTTATTCGCTTTATCAAAAAATCGATTTAGTGATTTTTGATAAAGCTCTTTCTTACCTCCTGGAAATGAACGGTAGAAGCTCCCCTGCCCTATGTCCATTGCTTTCAATAAATCTTTGGCTGAGGCGGCATTATATCCCTTCTCCCAAAACACTTCTGTTGCTTTGTCGATCAATTCTTCGTCAGTATAATTTTTAGGTCTGCCTGCCATTTTGAATAATTTTATAATGCAAAGATACTATACTGTAACGATTATTACAAATTAAAGTTGGATTTATTTTTTCGGCCTAAATAATTTTGAGAGGTGTTATGCTTATTTAGTCTCCTTTCTCCGTTCAAACCGAACTTTCCTAACCCCATGATCCGTATCCCACTGCTCCTCTTCTACAAAACCAAATTGCTCATATAATTTAGTAGCGGGGCCATTCTCTACGCCAGTTTCAACGACAAATAAATCTGTATCAAATTTATTTAATACAAATTCCATCAATGCAGTTGCGATTCCTTGTCTAAAATAAAGTGGGAGGACGACCAAACTTCTGATAAGGGTAAAGTCCGTATTTTGATCAATTTCAACGACTGCAACAATTGCCTCATTTTTGAAGTATCCGAAAAATTCAGTTCTACTGTTTATATAGTTTTCCAGTGGTCTTTTTAGTGGAGGAAAGTCCGTGGCATTCAAAAGTTTAGCTTCTACTTTATAGGATGCCTGAAATACGGAGCGTACTACTTTAGCTATTCCTATGTCTTTGTGTTGGAGTTTTTTTATCATTCTATTAGTTTATCTTCATTTACAAAATACCTTTAGGAACAATCTTCCTCGTCCACACTTTGACTCTTTTCTTTCGATTGACTTTTGAATCTGGATTAAAATCAAGCGTTGTTTCCCAAGCGTTTTCCCTTTGGAATTCAACTTCCATTCCTTTCAGGACACCTTTGGTGAGTTTTTCAGAATGTGCAATCACAAAACATTCGGTGTTTAGATTGGCGCTTCGCGGATCAAGGTTAAAAGTGCCGATAACGGAAGTTTTTCCATCAATAACCATCGTCTTTGAATGCAATCCAAAAATTGGAATATTATCAGGATCGGTATGTAGAACACCCGTCATCAATTCT
>CALHBQ010000348.1 GCA_937930815.1 uncultured Saprospiraceae bacterium
TAAACAAAATCAGGAACCAATGAGTCGTTCTTACCGTCTCAAGTTCGAATCAAAAATTTAAAAAATGCATCAATACACAAAATCACTTCTTTTTCTATTGAGTTTTGTCATTGTTTCCACTTCATTTCAATCATGTGGAAAATATGCAAAACAGCTTGCTTGGCACGAGTCAGAACTCGCTCGCGCTGCCAACTCCAACATGCCTGCTAACGAAAAGTTGGATATTTTAATGAATAGTTTTGTTACAATGACGGAAGAATCGCTCAAACCGATTAACCCGAAAAAAGGAATCAAATATATTCAGAAATACAATACTGCCAATAAGCAAAATATCGACAAAATATTGAACGATGTTAATGCATGGAATCAGAGCATGGGCGAAATAGAAACACTTGCTGCGGGAGTCAGCCTGATTCGTAAGCCTTATGCAAAAAAGGCGATTGATTTGATTCCAAAATTCAGAAGAAAGTATAAACAATATAAAATAGCCATGAATTTGGCCAATTCTGTCACAGGTGGCCTGAAAGGATTTGGCGGAAAATTTCTAAAAGGGCTTTAAACTGACTTTTAAAATTGCTTTCTGTATTGGAAAGCGGTCAAAGAAATTTACATTTGTGAGCAAGTAATTTGAATCATTTATTGAGATTCTGTTATAAACTTACAATCAGATACTGAAGTGAAGCCGCTTATTCCTAAATTCATCGAAGAATCGTTCAAAAATGAACAACGCCAGGGTAGTTTTTCTGCGCTGGCGTTGTTCATTGATTTGACGGATTTTACGCCGCTCACAGAGGCGATGATGAATCGTGGAAAAGATGGCGCCGAGCAACTTTCGCTCTTCTTAAATTCGATGTTTGGACCATTGGTCAAGATGGTTTACGAGCATGGAGGTTTTGTCCCTTATTTTGCTGGTGATGCGTTTACGGGTGTTTTTCCGGAGGAAAAAGACTTGGAGACACAAGTGACGCGCATTTTGGCACTTTCCAAAAAAGTCAAGGACTATGTGGAGAGTTTGCCACCTGTTGATTCATTCAAAGTGGGCGTGAAGCAAGGCGTTTCTTTGGGGACGGTCGAGTGGGGGATTGTTGGAAGTGATAATATTCATTCTTTTTATTTTCGCGGAAGCGCCATTACGAGCAGTTCGGATGCGCAATGTATGGCAAAGGAGCAGGAAGTGATTATCGATCATTCGATAAAGCATTTGATGCCGGAGGCTGTTCGTCTTTTGCGAATTGCCGATACGAGTTTTCATAAGTTAATTGAATTTCCATCTTTCGATAAAAAAATTGCCACAATTGAGCAGCCTCAAATCTCTGAGGCCGTTGCTAGGAAATTTCTACCGAACTCCGTAATCGGTTCAGAACATGCTGGGGAATTTAGGTATGTACTTTCCATGTTTTTGTCTTTTGAGGGTGCTTCCAATCATGAAGAATTGGATGCATTCGTTTCAGAAGTACTTCGTGCTTTTTCGAGTTATGGAGGCTATTTCAAAGAAGTTGATTTTGGTGATAAAGGAGGTGTTTTGGTTGGCTTTTTTGGTGCGCCGGTGAGTTACGAGGACAATGACTTCAGAGCGATGGAGTTGGTTTGTGATGTCAAAGAGTTTTTGAAAAACAATAATTCAAAAATTAGAATCAGAGGGGGATTGACCAAGGGGACGGCCTTTACAGGAAATATCGGTGGCGATGAGCGAGCGCAATACGCAGTCGTTGGAAACCAGGTAAATCTCGCGGCGCGTTTGATGATGAAAGCTGGCTGGGGAGAGATGTGGGTCGATGAAGAGTTAGCAAAAAATAACCGATTCTCTTTCGAGAAAAAAGGAGATTTTAGATATAAAGGAGTCGCAGAGCCGATGCCGACTTTTGAGTTGTCTTCTCGATGTGATACATATATGGAAACCTCTTTTACAGGTCCAATGATTGGCCGACAAAAAGAACTCGATGAGTTGGCAGATTTTTCTTTTCAAAGTTTGATGAGTCGAAAAGGAAACTTGATGATGCTCTATGGAGAAGCGGGAATTGGTAAAAGTATTTTCCTACAAAAATTACGAAATAAGGTTTCTGAAAAAATAGATTTGGAATGGTTCAGGTTACAACCTGACCCGGTTTTGTCGAGACCTTTTCATGGTTTTGTACAAATGTTGCGAAAGCTTTTGGAACAAAGTACTGCGCAATCTAAAGCTGAAAATCGACAAAAATTCGATTCGATTTATAATGATTTTCTATTGCTTTTTCAGGAAGAAGGATATGTTTCTATTTTAAATGAATTGGAAAGAACACGTCCGATTTTAGCTGCGTTGGTGGGTATTTCTTACGGAAATTCAGTTTGGGAGCAATTGGATGCAAAAGGTCGATTTGAAAACTCGATTGCTGCTATTTCAAACTTAATCATCGCTCAATCTAATCAGAAACCGATAGTGATTGAGATAGAGGATGCTCATTCTTTGGATGAAAACTCGATTGCACTTTTAAAGGCAATGGTAAAGCGCATTGATAAACTACCCATTTCGATAGTCATTGCCGCCCGTGTTAACGATGACGGAAGTAAACCTGAGTCATTGCAGGAAGGACTTTCTGGTGTTTTATCAGAAAAAGAGGTGCACCTTTCTCCGTTCAATGAGGTAGGAACGAAACAGATGGCAGAGGCACTTTTAGGTGGAGAAATTTCTGAAACACTCAATAAATTACTCTACCGTATCACAAACGGAAATCCATTTTATATAGAGCAAATCGTTCAATACTTTTCGGAAACGAATATTCTTTCCAAAGAAAAAGGTGCGTGGACAGTGAAGGATGAAAAGGTAGGTGTTTCGGATTCCATTCAATCAATTTTGACGGCTCGATTGGATCGGTTGTCAAGGTTGGTAAAAGAAACGGTAAAAACTGCTGCGGTCATCGGTCGTGAGTTTGAGGTGGATGTGTTGTCCACGGTTATGTCAAATGATGACTTGGTAGAAGTATTTGGTTCGGAAGCCGTTTTTCAACAAATAAAATCGGCTGAGCAAGTTCAGATTTGGCAGGCAATGAATGAGTTGAGGTACATCTTCAAGCATTCGATGTTGAGAGAAGCAGTTTACGATATGCAGATGAATTCGCGTTTGCGAAAAGTACATGCAAACGTTGCAACTGCAATAGAGCAACTCCACGAAAATGAAATAGAAGATTATTTCGGTGATTTGGCTTTTCATTATCAACAAGGAAGAGTTTCTGAAAAGGCGAAATTTTATTTGAAAAAAGCGGCCTTGCAAGCACGTGAGAATTTCCAAAACAAGCGTGCTTTGGAGTTATATGATCAGCTGATTGCTTTGCATAAAAAAGATAAAGAAGCCATTCCTGAAATAAAAGGTTTACTCAAAAAAGCAGGGATATATGAATTGATAGGCCAATGGTCGCAATGTGAAAAAGCATTGAAATGGGCGATTCGTAAATCGAAGAAATTGGAGGATGTTGGACTGCTCGCACGTGGCGAGAATGAATTAGGTCGATTGTATGTTTTGCAGGGCGATTATAAAAAAGCGATGCCTTTGTTAGAGCAGGCTGTTTTAGATTTTAAAACGGTAAAAGATCAGCATGGTGTCGCAAAAGGTGAGGGTAATCTCGGAATGCTTTACTTTAGAAAAGGAGAGTACGAAAAAGCCAAAGTCTATTTGCGTCAAAGCATGCATTTGAGTCATGAGCTCCAAATTTCTGTGGACGCACAAATTGCCTCTTCACTTGGTTTGGCTCATATGAATCAAGGGAATTTTGAGGAAGGAATTAGCGAAATGCAAAAGGCATTAAATCAAGCTAAGCGACACAACGATAAACGAAGCATGGCTAATTTGTACACCTACATTGGTGTGCTTCAGATGGAAAAAGATGACCATGCAGCGGCACTCAATAGTCTGGAAGAAGGTCTCAAAATGAGCGAATCTTTAGGTAACAAATTGTTCATGTGTATCTGTACGGGTTGCCTCGGTGGCATCTATCAAGTCAAAGGTGATTTTGATGCAGCGATGAAGAATTTTCAGATAGATTTGGCAATGAGTTTAGAATTGGGGGATAAACAAGGCATCGCGATTGCCCATGGATTGGTTGGCGAATTGCAGGTGATTTTGGGTAAATTTGGAAAGGCGAAAAAGAGTCTCAAAAAATCCCTTGAATTAAGTCGGGAGATTGGCTACAAAAAAGGTTTGGCTAAAGCCGAAAATAACTTAGGTGATATTTTCTACCTTCAAGAAAAATACAAAAAGGCGCAGAAAAAATATATCTCAGCAGTAGACATTAGTCGCTCTATTGATAACAAAATTGTGATGGGCGAGAGCCTTTTGGAATTAGCGGCAACCTACCTCGAATTAGATAAATTGGATAAAGCACATGCTGCGTTTTCAGAAGCGATTATCATTGGGCAGTCATTGGGCAATCACGATTTTATTTTTGATTCTAAAATTTTGGGAGCGCGATTGGAAAATGCGAAAGGTCATACCGAGAATAGTGTAATCGTACTTAAAGGTTTGTTAGAAACTGAGCTTTCATTGTCCGATACTGCCGAAGTTTACTTTTATTTGCATCAGTTTGAACTATCAAATAAAATTTATTTGGAAAAGGCTCGAAGTTCGTACGAAAAATTAGTAGACCAAATTCCGCGTTATATTAACAAGCACCGATTAGAACTCCTTCGAAAATAATATTCAGATTAAAGTCTTGCCATGCAAAAAGTTTCCGAAAATCATAGTGTAATTTTGAATGGCGAACCTGATCAAAATTTTATGAATAAAATTACCATAGCCATTGATGGATTGTCTTCTTGTGGCAAAAGTACGTTGGCCAAAGCATTGGCCAAACGATTAAAATATGTTTACGGTGATTCGGGAGCGATGTATCGAGCGGTTACGCTCTATTTCTTAGATAATGATTTGGATTGGAATAATGACGTAGATGTAAAATTAGGATTGAGTAAAATCAATATTCATTTTGAAAATATTGACGGTAAAAACACGACTTTCCTTAACGGAAAAAATGTAGAAGATGACATCCGAACCATGCGAATTAATGACAGCGTAAGCCCAGTTGCGACTATTTCTAAGATAAGAAAAGAAATGGTTGCGATGCAACAAGCCATGGGCGAAAACGGAGGAATCGTTATGGATGGCCGAGACATCGGAACCGTCGTTTTTCCAAAAGCAGACTTAAAATTATTTGTCACTGCTTCCGCAGAAGTACGCACTCAGCGTAGATACGAAGAACTCCTCGCCAAAGGTTGGAACGTAGATTTCGAAGAAATAAAAATGAATCTACTCGAAAGAGATAGAATTGATTCGAGCCGAGAAGACAGCCCACTTATGAAAGCCGATGATGCGGTTGAATTGGATAATTCAAGATTGGATCAGCAGGGGCAATTGAATATTGCTTTGGAATTGGCGCATGCGGTTTTGATGGATTAAGCTTCTATTTCACTATGATAACCCGCATCATCAATCAACCAATCTTTCTGCATTTTTCCTAACTCATCATCAATCCAAGTTTTAGTTTTTTCTTCTAAAAACTCAGCGTCATCACTTTTTAAGGCTTCGCCGTAATAGACTTTTACGTTGGTTCTTTTTTTTCCAAACATATTCATGGTGTGTGGGAGGAAAAGCATATTTCTTACCCAATAGTCAGAAGTGTATTCATATTCAATCGCAACTGGTACAATTGGAATTCCGTTTTCAGCAGCTAATCTGAAACCGCCTCTTTTTAACTCTTTTGTGGTGATACCTTCGTTTGTTGTTCCTTCTGGGTAGATGAGGATAGATCTTCCTTTTTTTAAGTTCTCCAACATGGTAATCAAGGTTTGTTTTCTACTGGACTTTTTATCGCGTTTTACATAGATAGCACCACATAGTTTACAACCTAAACCAATGATTGGCCATTTGCCTACTTCTGCTTTTGCTACAACATACATCGGCGCATGAAAAGATAGAACTGGATCTAAGTGAGAACGGTGATTTGCCATAAACAAAACCGCTTCGGTAGGAATAGGGCCTTCGGAGGTAACATGAACCCCCAATATTTTTAGGATAGTATGCGCGTACCACATTCTATGGCGGATGGAGCGCACCATATCTTCACCTCTTATATAATGATTTAGGATAAGCCAAATCACCATAAAGATTAGGGAAATACCGACAATTAATAAACGGAAAAACACGCGAATTGGACCCACATCAATGGTTTACTTAGAAAAGCTCAAATGTAGGGAAAAATCAGTCTTAGAACCAAAAATTAAATTAAGGCTGTGAGCTGAAAAAAGCATCAATCACGGTTGGCTCCACGAAGAATGAAGCAAAGCAGCATATCGCAAAAACGATAAACGAGACGATTAAGTCTAAAGGTATGGTACTAGTTATTTTTTCTCTCTGAGTAGACATAAATTTCTGATTTTCGTTGGTTTAGTAATGGGGCTTTTTTGTTTCGGGCCGCAAAGGTACTAGAATTAAATAGATATATACAAATAAAAATAAATTATTCTAAGGCACTTCACGAACAATAAGACATAGATTCTGTTGAGAAGTAACTTATATAAATGAATTTTAACATGTCAACAAAAAACTTCCTTATTGTAGGCGGCAGCTACGGCATAGGTCAAGCTATTGTCACAAATCTTGCCAAACAAGGCCATTACGTATATGTAATTGCTCGTACACGAGGTGATTTACCTGATTTACATAATATAACACATATTAAAAATGATGCTATGAGCGAAGATTTGGATTTGTCCGCTTTGCCAGAAGTAGTAGATGGGTTTGTTTATTCAATAGGGAGTATCAATTTGAAGCCATTCCGTACCCTCAAAACAGAAGATTTTTTAAAAGATTTTAATATTAATGTTTTAGGGGCGGTAAAAATTCTGAAATCCATCCAAAAACAGTTGAAGAAATCAGAACAGGCGAGTGTGGTTTTATTCAGTACAGTAGCAGTGCAGCAAGGAATGCCTTTTCATGCTTCTGTCGCTGCCGCGAAAGGCGCTGTTGAAGGATTGACGCGTTCTCTTGCCGCAGAATGGGCTCCAAAAATTAGAGTAAATTGTATCGCTCCCTCTTTGACCGATACGCCGTTGGCTGCTCGATTACTTGCCACTCCAGAAAAGAAAGAAGCTGCTGGAATTCGCCATCCATTGAAACGAGTCGGAACGGCCGAGGAATTAGGTGAAATTGCTGCTTTTCTTTTGAGTGATAAAAGTAGTTGGATTACAGGGCAAGTGATTGGGGTTGATGGTGGGCTTTCAGCTTTAAAAGTATAAGCAAAACGTTTAAGATCAAACGGTGTCGGAACTAACGTCCCTTTTCGGATTATTCTTGAATCTTTCTACAAACGGAGACAGTCCTACGGACTTTTGCCGGATAGCTTTACATTAGCTCCATAGGAGCGACACCATTTGTAGACGGTTGGCAGATTGATTTTTGATAAAGGAGCGTTAGCTCCGACACCGTTTGTGCTTTGCTTCGAAAATTAAATTAAGATACTTCCCAGCCATATCCCTTTCAAAGTCCATAAAATAGTTCTAATCCAATTCGTCGAAATCAATTTTCGAATATTCGATTCATTTTGGTCGTCTGCTAATTTTGTATGTAGCGGAATCTGTACCAATAGAGTGCTCGCCCATATTCCTATTAATAAGAGAAAAGGAATCAGATAATTCATTTCAAACGCATTTTGCCAAGTCAACCATCCTCCAAGTATTAATTCTGCAGCCATCATCGGGCCGACAATCCATGTAATGCTTTTTGTATGAAAATGATGAAATTTCAAAAAATCGCTTTTTTCAAAAAGAAGAAAAGTAGGGTAGTGAACGACTTGTATAATCCAAATCAATCCAACTAAAAACCAAGTTACAATGAGGTTTATGATTTCAATCATTTTTCTGATTACTTTTGATTAAAAAATACAAGATGAATAATTGGAGAATGTTTAAACTTCGTGGTGTTATTTTTAGTGCGGCTCTATTCTTTGCGGTTTCGAGTTTTGCACAAAACAAAGATTTAGTCAAAATAGAAAATATTCTTCAACAGCAAGCCAATGATTGGAACAATGGTGATATCGACGCATTCATGAAAGCGTATTGGAAATCAGATAAACTCCAATTTGGTGGTGGACGTGGTTTGACTTTCGGCTGGCAAGCTACATTGGATAATTATAAAAAAGGGTACCCTGACAAAGCAGCGATGGGTAAATTGACTTTTACTTTAAAATCAAAAGAAAAGCTAAGTCGAAAAACAGCCATGATTGTTGGTAAGTGGGAACTCGAAAGAGAAAAGGATCATCCCAACGGCCACTTTATGTTGATTTGGAAAAAGAAAAAAGGGAAGTGGATGATTGTGGCAGATCATACTTCGTCGGTTTGTGGAGAGTAATTCGTGAGCGGTTTGCAGGGGTGATGAAGTGGAACGCGGATGACACGGATGAACGCAGATTTTCGCGGATTTTTTTATAGGGCGGTTTAAAGAGAAAATTAATAATATAATCCTTGATTTGTTGGGTTAACTTCGAGCTAATCCTGAGAATCCTTTAATCCTGAAAATTCTGATTCAGACAAAAAAGAACCAATCAACAAAACAACACAAGCCACAAACATTCCTGGAATTACTGGCAACCATCCATCAAAAAAAGGTAATGAAAACCACTTCATAGAAGTACCTATCAAAGTAAATTCACCGAGTAACATCGCCAAGAAATAGAAAATAGGTTTCAACACATTCTTTCTCAAAATCATTAAAACGGTTGGAAACAAAACGGCCATTCCCGAAAGGGCCAATTTGCCAATTGCAAAAATACTGGCAGGTTGGTAAAATGCGATAACTAAACTAATTGCCGCAAAAATAACGATGCTGACCCTCGCCCCAAAAATTTGTCCTTTCTCTGAATCGATGCCAAAAATCGGCTTCAGTAAATCACGAGAAGTAATCGTCGCCAATGCCAACAAAACGCTATCCATCGTACTGATGAAAGCGGCCAATGCTCCAGTCAAAATCAGAGCGGCAAACCATTCGGGTGTGTGTAGAATCAACATTTTAGTTAGGATCTTGTCAGATGCTTTTCCTTCGAGACCGGGGAAGTCCAGATTGCCCATCATCCCAATCATCACTGGCAAGAGGAAAAGAAAAATAGGAATGATGGTGTAAAGTAAAGTTGATTTTTGTAGAATTTTCGAATTTTTAGAAATCAAAAATCTCGAAAAAAGCTGCGGTAAAATGGAGACACTACATCCAAAAAGTAGCATAAAACTTATCCACTTTTTCGCATCAAAGAAATTGCCCTTGCCTGTCGGCGAAAAGAGTTCAGGTTCTTCAAGTAATAATTTTTGATGGACTTCGGTGATGCCACCCAATTGCCATGCGATGACGATGAGTGCCGTTGTCATGAAGATCAGCATCAGTATTCCGTTTTTGACATCGAGCATTACGACGCCTTTCATTCCACCAAAAATGATGTGTAGTATGATGAAGAGCGTCATCCCAATCACGCCCATTTCGTAAGTAATGACGCCGTCGGTTAGATTTTCTAAAATCAAACCTGCTCCTATCGGCTGTATCGCCAAATATGGAAACATGAAAAACAGCATGCACAAAAGGTAAAGTATTCTGGTGGGTTCGTGATTGGTTTGCCCACCAATCATTTCGACGGGTGTGATGTAGCCATGTTCTTTGCCGAGCGACCAGGCACGTTGACCGATTAAATAAAAACCAATAGCCGCCAAAGAAGTACCGAGTGCCGTCATTGCGTAGTAGGCATATCCGATTTTGTACCCTTCACCCGCGAAACCTAAAAAGAAAAATGCACTAAAATTGGTCGCAATCAAAGTGAGGAACAATTTGAATGTTCCCAAATTTCGATTGGCCATGAAATAACCTTCGGAATCGTTTTGATTCTTTCTACCTAGAAAGAAACCGGTTCCAAAAGTGATAGCGAGATAGGTGAATAGGATGGCGTAGATCATAGTAGGTTTCGTGTGTTATTCTTCTATACTCCAATAGTGCTTAATGAAAAAATAGAAAGCTAATGAGAACAATAGCTCTAATCCAAAAAACCATAAAAACCAATTTGGGAAACCAAGAAAAGAAGAAATGGAGCTATCACTTTGAGTAATGATGAGCAATGCAAAAATTTGAATTAGCAAAAATGTAATAACCCAAAAGATACCTGACTTGAGTAATTGATTCATAAAATTGATTTCGTTTTTCTTGATGATCTAATGTCTCAATTTTTTTTAAGTTTTACTAAGATTCTATTAGAAAGCAGCGTTTTTTATAACATCAGTATCTTCTTTTCAAATTCCTGATTTTCATTTCAAAACCTAATAACCAGTTTATAAGATGCGTTTAATGAGTTATCGATTTTTAATTCCAATCCTTTGTACGCTATTCATTTTTTCAAATTGTAAAAAAGATAAAGAGGTATTAAAAACCGCAAGAGATTGTGTAATCAATGATTTGGAAGTTGTTGTCACGAATTGTGAAAACGATTCTATTTTTGA
>CALHBQ010000349.1 GCA_937930815.1 uncultured Saprospiraceae bacterium
AAAGAAACAGAGGAGTAAAAATATTTTTTTCATAAAGTTATTTATCGCAAGTTATTAATTATCTGCCGCGCCTTCATTTATCCATTTTTCAAAACGAGCAATATCGCAGGTTTCCAATTTGCTACTTGGAGGCATTGGAGATAAACCGCTTTCATGGTTAATTACGCCCATTAATTTTCCATTATTCACATATGGAGCAAGATTGTCATAAGTATCTAAAATTACGTTACCAAATCGGTCATTAGCATTATGGCAGGTATTACATTCAGTATCAAGAATCGGAACCAAGTCATCCATGTAAGAAATATTATCTCTCACATTGCAGGAATCTGGGTCTCCGCCTCCGTTATACAAATCTTCCTCATTGTCATAATAACAGCCCATTTCTACGCTACCAATCAACAATATTGCTCCCAAAAAAAGTGTGATTCTGTATATCATAATTTGTAAATTTTATTTAGCTCTTTTTTCAATATATGAACGCAAATCTTCGACTTGCTGCATGTTCATGCGTTCTTTCGGGTAATGCGGCATGTATGGTTTATGGCCAGGAATCGCATACGTCCCGTAAGGAATGATTTGATAAAGTGAAAAGTGCGAATTCTTAAACATCGTTCTTTTTAAATCCTTGAAGCTCAATGACTTATCATCCAAAATATAATGAGAAACACCTCCATCTTGGTGACAATGCAGGCAACTCAATTCATAAATATCTTTTCCATTTTCAGGATTGCCGGTGAACCCTTCATATCCTTTTCTTTTGTCTGGAGCAGCGTCATAAAAAGTGGCTGGAGATTTTTGCGCGTAAAAAGTCTTCAACCAATTTACCAGTTCAGGATGATTGGATTCGTCAGTTTTTTCGTTATTCAATTTTTCAAAATCAGCGTCAGATAATTTCAGGTCATTTAGATTAAATTCTAAAGTCCAAAAATATGCAAGCACCGCATCAATTTCCCAATACTTCATTTTTCGACCTTGCGCACATTCAGTTGCGCACAATTGAATTGACTCTTTGAGATTTTGATGCGCTTTACCGACCAATTCTTCTCCGTACTTTTTTACATAATCGTCATTGTACCAACTTTCACGATTTACAATTCCTTTGAAGGTAGAACCTTGCAAAAACGGAATTCCTTTTTCTTTTACGAAAGGCAAACGAGCTTCAGGATCACTGATTCGCAAATCAGGATCTTCCGTTTCTACATTATGACAAGTGGTGCAATTATAATGCAAACTGACGTATTTCGTTTTCTTCCCATTTCGTTTAGTCGTCCTTCCCAGTTTTACTAATTCCTCCCCCTGTCTAACCTGTTCATCGGTGTATTCTATTTCATGAAAAGGCTTTTTGGCACCTAGATAATTCAAGGCAACACTCAAATTCGTAGAACCATCGAAAATAACATCATCCTGACTTTCCAAATTCAACTGGAATGCAGATAAAATAAATATTGCCAAGAAGGAAAAAAACAGAAGGTACTTCATGTATTTATCGGTTCTATTTGTCTAATTCTTTATGGAGAAAAATGTACCAATTTTTAAAATGACATTAAATTACTAAAATACAAATGTAAGAACTTTATAAAACCTAAAAAGTTCTCAGAATTCCCGGGTACATATCGGTTTTTCGTGAACGTATCGTCGAACCCTGATTCGACGAGTAAACAAGCTGCTCAGATATCCGTCGAATCGGGGTTCGACGGTACGCTTTAACTATAAGTTGAAATTAATACGAAAAAATGAAATGCACCCGAATTCCCTGTGCTATTTTTTTTTAAAGACTCTTTTGCTTATTAACGAAGCGAACAAAAAAAACAGGATGCCTTTCTTAAGAAAGACATCCTGACCTAGTAATCTCATGAATGTTAAAAAACCCACCTCCAAAAAACGGAGAGGTTGGGATTGTTCTTATATCTTTTGGGTTAACACTGCAAATCTACGCAATAGAATGCGAAGTCAACCTACATTTTACCCTTAAAATGTGTCTAATGTCCTCAACATCAATCTCATATGGCTTATAAACGTCACTATTATCACTAATCAAACGGAAACTTGTCACCTGATTATCACTACGAATCTGTTGTACTCGCTTGGCAACAACGACATCAGAAACAATTACATATACCTGATTATCGCGAATTGGCTCAGACACCTCTAATTTTTCACAGATAATTTTATCGCCGTTTGTAATCGTAGGTAACATACTATCTCCACTTATCTGAAATGCCCACAAATCACCATCTAAACCAGGTACAGAAAAGCGTGGAAACTCATCCACAGACTCTCTATTATTAGGATTGAGTGCATCACCTGCTCGTGCTAAATTAGGAACCAATTTGATGTTATTGCGACCATACAGATGAACCTCACTGACGTGCTTTACGGACAAGTCTGCATTGGCAGGATGATTCATCAAAAACATTTCTTCACTCAAGCCAAACATATAGTTAGAATTGAGGCCATAAATATGAAACAATTTAGTTAATTGTTCTACCGTCACATTCCTTTGCCCCTTCAAAATCGAGTTCACTACGTGATTATATGTATCTAATTTCTTAGCGATGTCAGATTTTCCTTTTATCCTATTGGTTCTATCGAGTTCTTCAAAAACTAACTTAAACCGTTGATTTACAATACTTTCTGAAAAATTAGCCATATTTTTTTAAATTTATTTGTTTAAAAGTTTTTAAAATTAAAACTTTTTGTTTTAATTTGCATCGTAATTGAAACACAAATGCAATATCTTGTTTAATTAACCGCCTTAAAGGTACGAAAAATGTTGAGTCATGAAAAATAATCAATCAAAAAGTTTTCATAAGGAGTACAAAAACGGTAAATATAGACTCTACTTTGAGGAAGCACAGCATTTGAATTACACAAAAAACGATCTACCATTCGAACGGTTTAACTTCGAAAAGATATTAAAACAATTGGTGGCGGGTCTTTTGAAACTATTTGTTGTGTTGAAATATTTTTTCCACACTTATATTTTAAAACGCGCGAAGCAGTACGAATTACCTTGGCTTAGAATTGGTTTTCTATCATTGGCGACCTTGTTTGTTTTGAAAAATGATTTCAAATTTACATTCAATGTTCCCAATCCTGCAATGAAGATTGCATATGATGAAAACGAAGCATCACCTAATAGAAATGAAGCTTTGTTTTCCAGTTTACCAATATTGACCGAAAGCAAAGCAACGACTGTCTCAAAAAAAGCAAAAAGAAAGATCGAGGCAAATCCTTTTGCTCCAGTTGATAGCGATGATTTGAATGAATTAGAAACAAAGGCCTATATCCGCCGCTTTTCTAAAATTGCAGTCACGGAAATGCATAAGTATGGCGTACCTGCAAGCATAAAAATGGCGCAAGGCATCATCGAAAGCCGCAACGGTAAAAGTCGTTTGGCAAAATCAAATAGAAATCACTTTGGAATCAAGTGCTTTTCAAAAAGATGTGCAAAAGGACATTGTGCTAATTTCAACGATGATCATCACAAAGACTTTTTTAGAAAGTATAAAACCGCTTGGGAAGGATGGAGAGCGCATAGCAAACTCCTATCAAGCGGTAGATATAAAAAATTGCAAAAATATGGTATTGATTATCATCAATGGGCTACTGGCCTAAAGAAAGTCGGTTACGCAACTGACCGAAAATATGATAAAAAATTGATCAAAACCATCGAAAAATATAAGCTATACGTCTTAGACGAATTATAGTAAAAAACTTTTCTATTCTCATAGTGTGTTTTAAAGTTTTGTTAGTAAAAGTAGAGGGTAAGACCCGTACTGTATAACTTATTGATAACCGAGTTTTCCTTAAAATCTAATACTTGGCCACTGCCCTCTACTTTCTTTTTTTGCTATGAACTAATAAAGAACTTTTAGTAGTGTTCTCTTGTATGTATGTTCTGGATAATTGAACCGCTCCAACCGATGGGAGCGGTTTTTTTTTGTCCTAAAATATTCTCCAAAAAAAAAATCATGATTACGTCATTTGGCATACCCATATTCAAGTATTTATTTAATTATGGGCTGATTAATCTTAGCCAAGATTACATTTTTATTAAATTGCACTTTTTAAAATATATCTGCACAAATACACTAAATTGCTTGAATGAAACACAACAAGTCCTCCTCCTCAGATCACCATAGAGCCGAACTAAATTACAACAAACTTACTCCAATTCTTCAAAGAAATTACAGTACCTGTCTTCCAGAAAATGAGGTAAAAACACTCATCAAAGAAGCAAAAACCTTTGAAAAAGTCAATAATGACGAAAACAAAATAATAGGACTTTTTCACCTCAACGATTTTAGGTTTTCGTACGTAAGTAAAAATGCTGCTTTAAAATTTGAATGCCCGGTAAAGGATGGAAACCTGCTTACAGACAAGGCGCTATTTTATATTTTGGAAAAATCTCATACGGACTTTCCTCATAAGGTATTTGAATGGTTAAAATCTTTCACCAATGACTTCAAGGCTAATGGAGCGGCTTTAGAGAATTCTGTAAATTATTTTTGTGGTGTAAAATTTTTGGATAAAGAAGGAGGCACTAAAAGTTATTTTATCCGTCAGCACATCAGAACCTACAACGACAAAGGAAGGCCATGCACTTGCGTTTGTTTCGTGACGGATATATCACATTTGTATAAAGCTGATTTCTTCTGGACTCGCATGGTAAGAGGAAAACATAAAGAAATTACGGCCTTCAAAACTTCCAACTCAGAGAAAGAGCAGAAGGACATTCTAACTACCCGAGAAAGACAAATTTTAAAGTTAATTAGCTCGAAAAAAGAGTCCAAAGAAATTTCAAGTATTCTTAATATCAGCCTGAATACCGTTGATAGCCACCGTAAAAAGATGATAAAAAGGTCAGGTGCAAAGGACACCACGGCACTTATTCAACTTTGCAAAATGGTAGGCCTTCTCTAAAAAATCTCTAAAAAAAGTAATGCCTGCTGAGTAACAGCAGGCATTCAAAATTTTACAGTGTTTCATACATTTTCGGTCACAATTGAGATGTAATTTCCTTTGCGCCTTCAATTTAGTATGATTGTCGATGTGAGGGGGTCAAAAATAACTTCCCTGTTATTTGACGCAACAAAGAAACAACCTTTTTCAAGGTTAGAAAATCCCCATTTCGGTAGTATTTTATTTTTTTACATAAAAGATTGCCAAATTTGATTTTAGAAGCACCTGCTCTTCTTTCTCATAAAAATTTCTAATTTCGGTCATGGAAAAAGAATTAAAATTAGCCGTATTAATAGATGCGGACAATATACCAGCCACTTATGTCAAAGAGATGATGGAGGAAATTGCCAAATATGGTGTACCAACTATCAAAAGGATTTATGGCGATTGGACAAGCCCCTATGTAAAAAAATGGAAAGGTGTGCTACTCGAAAATGCAATTACCCCTGTACAGCAATACAGTTATACGGTCGGTAAAAATGCCACAGATTCAGCCATGATTATTGATGCCATGGATATCCTCTATAATGGTAAAGTAAATGGCTTCTGCTTAGTATCAAGTGACAGTGATTTTACTCGGTTGGCGACTCGTTTGAGAGAAGCAAGCATGAAAGTTTACGGTATCGGTCAAAAGAAAACTCCGAACCCATTCATTGTGGCCTGCGATAAATTCATTTATTTGGAGATTTTGAAAAAGCCTACCCCTACCCCAGAACCAGCAAGCAAAAACAAAAACAGAAGCGGCAAACCCGCTGCTCCTAAAAAACCAACCTATGACAAAATCACTCCAAAGGTTATTAAGTTAATAGCCAACACTGTAGATGATCTTGCAGATGATGATGGCTGGGCATTCTTGGGAGATGTTGGTACGTTACTTTTGAAAAAGCAACCCAATTTCGATTCAAGAAATTACGGTTTTCAAAAACTAACACCGCTCATCAAATCGACCAAAAAATTCGAAATCGAAAGTAGAGAAAGTAGTCAGCGAAAACGGTTTAAACTCATTTATGTAAAATACAAAGGATGATAAAATGAAATTCAACTGCGCTGTAGAAATTGACTTGCCGAGAGAACGAGTCATCGAATTATTTGACAATCCAGACAATATGGGGCATTGGCAAGATGGCTTCATTAGTTTTGAACATTATAAAGGAGAGGCAGGCCAACCAGGAGCTGAGTCACGTATTAAGTATGATATGAATGGACGTGAAATGGAATTGACTGAAACTATTTTAGTTCGTAATCTGCCTGATGAATTTAGTGGTTTGTACGAAAGTAAAATGACCTTAAACACCATGAAAAATTATTTCCATGAATTAAGTCCAACCAAAACTCGATGGGAATCTGAAATCGAATACACCGAACTTCGTGGGTTTATGGTAAAAATGATGGGAAGGTTTTTTCCAAATATGTTCAAAAATCAAACTCAAAAATGGATGGATCAGTTTAAAGCATTTGCGGAGAAAAGTGCTTAATTTATTAACAGGAGGTGGCGCATCACCTCCTGTTAATGTTATAAATCAGCCTTAAGTTCTTTGTATAAACCCACTATTTTGATCTGGCAAAATCGATTGTTTTTCATCAATCACCATTGTGTTAGGTAAAGAATCATGCCAACCTCCTGGTCCACTTCCGAAAAATGATAAGCCTTCAAATGGAATAAATCTGGAAGCTGCTCTTCCAGCAAACTGTCCCATCGAAGGTACGCCTCCAGTCAGATCTACCGCTCTAGTCTTAGTTATTATTTTTCCTAAAGTTTTTCCACTTGTCGCCAATTCGAAGAAAAAATAATACCCAAAAAATAAGAATACAAAAATTATATTAAACATAGTTTCGAAATCGCCACTGATAGACATCATGTCTGCGAATAAAAAAAACGCAACAGCGATAAATACCATAAAGAAATAATCAATTAGATAATTGACAAATCGGGTACCCTTGGTAGCAGGTACAAGTTTAACATCAGTTTCGAAAACATCATCGAGAATTTCGGAGTCCATTGTCTTAATTTTTAGTTAGTTAATATTCAAAATTAAAAAATCCCCAAACCTTTTTAAAGATTTGGAGATTTTTTCCATAAAGGTCTCTTTTGAATTATATCTACGATTCTTCGATTCCTTCATTTATATAGCTATCGAGTATTTCTTCCAGGTTTGGTTTCGGGATAAGACCTTTATAAATCTCAACCACTTCTCCTTTGTGTACAAATATGATAGTAGGAATTGATTTTATTTTAAAATGCGCACTCAAGTTCGGATTCACCTCTGTATTCACTTTTGCAACCAAAGCCTTGCCATCGTACTCTTCTGCCAATTCATCGATAATTGGCCCTAATACTTTGCATGGCCCACACCAATCCGCATAAAAATCCAATAATACTGGAATTTTAGATTCAGCGACTAATTCATTGAAATTGGAATCAGTGACTTGGGTAGTTTGATATTTTGGCTTCTTTTTCCAGAACATTTTATTGGATTTTATTTGAATACATAAATATCAATAACTTCACCAAATTCAATTTAGTTCAATCTACTGTGCTTGTGCATCTATTGCAGCAATACCAACCATCTCAACAATTTGCCTTACAGTAGCTCCAATTTGTAAAATATGAACTGGTTTTTTCAAGCCTAAAAGAATCGGTCCAATGATGTCCAATTCTCCAACACTTCCCAAAAGATTATAGGCAATATTGGCAGAAGATAAACTCGGAAAAATCAAAGTATTCGCTCGATGACCAGCCAATTTTGAAAATGGATAGTACTTCTCAAGCAACGCCGGATTCAATGCCAGATTTGCTTGAAGCTCCCCATCAACAATCCAATCTGGGTGTCTTTCGTGAACGATACTTGTGGCTTTTCGCATCAAATCGCCTGACTTGCCTTTTGAAACGGAACCAAAATTTGAGTAGGTAACCATCGCAATTTTTGGTTCAATATTAAATTGCTTTACTTTTTCAGCGACTAACTCCGTAATATCAGCAATATCAGTTGAATCCAAAAAATGATTGATAGAAGTATCTGCTAAAAACAATGGGCCATTTTTGGTCATTGCAATATGTACACTTGCGACTTTTTTGACCCCATCACGAGGCCCTACAATTTGAAGTGCAGGACGCAATGTATCTGCAAAATTTCGGGTATGACCACCTATCATAGCATCTGCTGCGCCTGCTTCAACCATCATCGCACCGTAGCTACTTCGGGTTCTCATATAATTTAGCGCATCTGCCTTGATGAGTCCTTTTCTTTTTCTTTTTTCATAAAAGCGCTCAACATAATCTTCAAATATTTTTTCTTCTTCTTTATTAGAATGAACTTTAGGATCTAAAATTTTCACATCGGGAAGCTCAATATTATTGGCCTCCATCATGCTTTTCACAACCTCAATTTTTCCTAATAAAATGGGAATCGCAATCCGTTCCTCCACAACTTGCTGAGCTGCTTTTAGGATAGACAAATTTTCTGCATCTGCGAAAACGACTTTTTTGAGCTCTTGCTTCGCTTTAGTTTCAATGATTTTTGACAGTGAATTATCATGTCCTAATCGAAGAGCTAATTCATTTTTGTACTTGTCCCAATTCTTTATCGGCTGTTTTGCGACGCCTGATTCCATTGCAGCTTTGGCGACCGCTGGTGCAACCGTCGAAATTAATCTCGGGTCAACTGGTTTAGGAATAATGTAATCTTTTCCAAAATTCAGATTGGCATTATTATAAGCCGTGTTGACAATATCGGGCACTGGTTTTTTTGCCAATTCAGCCAAGGCTCGTACTGCTCCCAGTTTCATTGCTTCATTGATTTCTGTTGCTCTAACATCCAATGCACCTCTAAAAATGAATGGAAATCCCAAAACATTATTCACTTGATTAGGATAATCAGAACGTCCCGTGGCCATGATACAATCGGGGCGTGCTTCTTTTGCATCTTCATAACTGATTTCAGGGGTTGGGTTTGCCATTGCAAAAATGATAGGTTCAGCATTCATATCCTTTATCATTTCTTTATTCAGGACATTCCCTCTTGATAGACCAATAAAGACATCGGCTCCTTTCAAGACTTTTGTCAAAGAAGTATCCATTGGTAGATTACCATTGACAAATTCTGGCTTTTTACCCGTCAAATTATCACGATCAGGATGAATCAATCCTTTACTGTCAAACATGAAAATATTCTCCTTTTTCGCGCCAAGCGAAATATAAATTCGCGTACACGAAATCGCTGAAGCTCCTGCTCCATTGACAATGATTCTAACTTTTGAAATATCTTTTCCGACAATTTCTAACGCATTCAGCAGAGCTGCTCCACTGATAATCGCGGTTCCATGCTGGTCGTCGTGCATGACTGGAATATTCAATTCTTCTTTGAGTCGTTCTTCAATTTCGAAGGCATCAGGTGCCGAAAAATCTTCTAAGTTGACTCCACCAAATGTTGGTTCTAAAATTTTTACGGTGCGAACAATCTCATCGACATCAGTCGTATCCAATTCTAAGTCGAAACAGTCAATATCTGCGTAAATTTTGAAAAGCAATCCTTTCCCTTCCATCACAGGTTTGCTGGCTGCAGCGCCCAAATTCCCTAAACCGAGCACAGCAGTTCCGTTACTGATGACTGCGACCAAATTTCCTTTTGCAGTATAGTCGTAAACTTTCTCTTCGTCTTTTGCAATTTCTAAACACGGCTCGGCAACTCCTGGTGAGTAAGCCAAAGAAAGGTCTCTTTGATTGGCAGTTGCAGTCGTAGGAATGACTTCAATCTTCCCCGGTCTTCCTTCTGAATGGTACCTAAGCGCGTCCTTTTTGAGTGAATCCTTTTTCATACTATTGAAATTATATTTTGGGCGCGAAGGTATAAAGTATAACATAAATTCAAATATCTATATGAAACTTGACTTCATATAGATTTATTCTAAACAACAAAAATTAGGATAAAATCGGTTACTCTTCCCCTTCTTTCTTTCCCATTTGCCCCTCGTCTTCTAATTTTTTGAAAAGCGCTCCTACTCTGAAAATCTCATCCAGCGTATCATCGAGAAAAAAGGAGATATCAGGAATTCTACGAACATGTTTACGGATTCGCTTCCCTAATCCTTGACGAAGCATTTTTTGCTCTTCTCTAAGCAGCAACAAAACAGCTTGTTTATTCTCCGTATTATAAACGCTTAGATATATTTTGGCAAGACCCATATCGGGGGACATCTCAACATTTGTAACCGTAACTAGTGGCTCATGACCATATATGTAGCCTCCTTCACTTTGAAGTAAAATTCCGAAATTTCGCTTGACGATTTCTGCGACCTGATTTTGTCTTTTTCCCATCTCTTCAATATTTTTCACAAAGAACGCTTTTTCAGTAATAAGAAGTTCAATTACCATCGTATTTTTACAAAAATTCAATTAGAACAATGACAAAACAGTTTACAGATAAACTCCAATCTTTTGAAGACAACTTGTGGTATTTCTACATTCCAGTGCCAATTGATATTGCGAATTATTTTTTGGGAGAAGATGGAAATCGGCGAGTCGTTGCCACTTATAATGGTTCAAAAGAAATTCAATGTGCGCTTTTTCCGAATGGAAACGACCAATGGTTTTTGAACTTAGGAAAAGATGTTCGAAAAATGACTGGCCTGAAAGTAGGTGATGAAGTTGTCGTAACCATCAAAAAAGACGAAAGTGAATATGGACTTCCACTACCAGAAGAACTCGCTGAACTTTGGGCAATTGATGATGAAGGCAAACGCGTTTTTCATCTTTTGACAAAAGGAAAACAACGTAGTTTACTACACATCGTCGGAAAACCAAAAACAACCGAAACAAGAGTAAAAAAGGCCATCATTATGAATGATTATCTAAAATCGACAGGCGGAAAATTAGATTACACTGAATTGCAAGAAGCATTCAAGAATCGGAAGGATGAGTTTTAGGAGTGAGGTCAGAGGGGTGAGGCCAGAGGCGAGAGGTCAGAGGCGAGAGGTCAGAGGGGTGAGGAGCCAGGAAAGAGGTGAGAGGTCAGAGGATCTAACTTTGGGTATTCAACTTATTTTTTAATAAAAACTATGAGAAAATGATTAGAAATTTTCACACTTTAAACATTTGGAAACGCTCCAGAGCATTTGTCAAATCTATCTATGAAACGACAAAAGCATTTCCTGTTGATGAAAAATTTGGACTTACATCTCAAATACGAAGAGCTGCTGTTTCTATTCCATCCAATATCGCAGAAGGATGTGGACGACAAACTGAAAAGGAATTAAAAAGATTTTTGGACATCGCTCTTGGTTCTGCTTGCGAAGTTGAAACACAAATTTTTCTTTCTAATGACTTAGATTTCATTTCTAATGAAAAATTCACTGCGCTCATCGATGAAATCACTCAAATTCGAAAAATGATCGCTGGGTATAAAAGGTCTTTTTAGGAGAGAGGGATCAGGAAAGAGGTGAGAGGGGCGAGGTGAGAGG
>CALHBQ010000350.1 GCA_937930815.1 uncultured Saprospiraceae bacterium
AATTGGGAACAATTAGATGGCAACTTCGGTGTCATTATCGCCGAGACAAAGAACAAGTAAAACTTTTTTAAAAATATTTTTCAAATCTGTCCCCTACCTCGAAAACAGCTTCGTTACCTATTTGAAATTATATTTTTAAACAAAAAGCATTTACGAATGGTACCCAACTTATTAGTTTTATTAGGCTGTTCTTTTATTCCTTTTTTCTTTGCTTATATTTGGTTTCATCCCAAGGTATTTGGAGGTGATAAATGGACCGCTATTGCAGGCCTAACTAAAGAACAAGGAGCAACTCCCGTTTCACCTCTCAAACTCGGATTAAGCATAATTTTGAATTTTTTCATTGCATTTGGCATTTATTGTTTAACGGTACACGCTTCTGGCGTTTTTGGTTTAATGGGAGGTGAAGCAGAAGCACTAAAGACAGGAACAGCCGCAGCATTCCTTTCTGAACATGGTCAAAATTATACAACATTTGGCCATGGAGTGGTACATAGTATCCAAGCATTTATTTGCTTTGTTTTCCCACTTTTGGGATATGTTGTAATCTTTGAACATAAAAGCACAAAATACCTATTGGTCTACAGCGGTTATTGGCTTATCACACTTATGCTAATGTCTGGTATCATTAGCCAATGGGGTTGGCAATTAATATAAACTACTTTTTCTCAAATTTAATTCTAATTTTAAAAATCAATAAAACTTAAAATAATGAAAGATTTCATGTTAATTTTCGTCGGAACAAGTTATGAGGCAATGGACCTCTCACCTGAAGAAATGCAAAAACGATATGGCAATTGGTTTCAATGGCAACAAAAAATGGAAGCCGATGGCGTCGTTATGAAAGGTGGTCATGCACTTCACTCTGGAGTACGTCAAGTATCTGGACCTGACCGAAAAATCACTAATAGAACTTTGACAGACAGTACATCTGCCGAAGTCAAAGAATTGGTTGGCGGTTACTATATCGTCTCTGCGAAAGACATTGAACATGCAACAGAAATTGCACAAGGATATCCTGATTATGACATAGGAGGAACGGTTGAAATTCGCGAAATTATGGTATTCAACAGATAGGACAGGATTTCAGAATTGGATGGATTAACAGGATTTTTTCTTTACAGAAAAGGACCTGTTAATCTTTAAAACATGATAAAATCTATGGTTTTTTGTAAAATCTATATTTTCTTTTGACTTGTACACTTTGTCCAAAATTTATTAAAAGCCCGATTTCAACTTTGGCAGCATTCAGGTAATTTACCAATTGAACTTCATCCGCTTTTGATAAATCCAGAAGAGATTTGAGTTCAACAAGCAATTTATTTTCCACAAACAAATCTGCTCTATGCTTTGCAATAACTTTTCCATCATAATAAATATCTAACCAATATTCTTCCTCAACCTCAAACCCCAGTTTTCGAATTTCATAAAGCAAAGCTCTTTGATATACTTTTTCTCTAAAACCAAAACCTAATTCATTATGAACCTTAAAAGCTGCACCAATAATTTTCTCTGTAAGTTTGTCATCAATCATAGTATGAAATTTTAAAGTTTTCAAAAATTCAATCTAAAATAAGAATAAAGGTTCAATCTACATTCCAAATCCAGTAAAATCATGGGGAATCCAAAAATCATGTCTCACCTGTTCCGGCATCAATACGGAAAAATGATTGCAGCCTTGACCCGAATCTTCGGCCCTTCCAAGCTTGAAATAATTGAAGACGCTGTACAAGATACCTTCATCAAAGCAATGGTAGCCTGGCGCGAAGGAATCCCTGAGAATCCCGAGGGATGGCTAATGACTGCTGCCAAAAATCGAGCAATTGACCTTTTTAGAAAATTAAGTGCGGATGAAAAAAGAGTATTAAAAATCGACTCTGGCACATCAGCAATTGCTTTAGGAGAAGTTTTTTTAGAAAGTGAAATTGACGATGCACAGCTTAGGATGATATTCATGGCTTGCCATCCTTCTATCAATCCACGAGACCAAATTGCTTTTGCTTTGAAAACTATTTCCGGTTTTAGTTCGAAGGAAATTGCTTCGGCATTATTGCTAAAAGATGAAACGATTAAGAAGCGATTGGTAAGAGCACGCAAGTCGATTGCATCATTGGATTTAGAATTTAAAATTCCACAAGGAGCAGATTTGCCTCCGCGACTCAATCGAGTATTGGAGGTATTGTATTTGATTTTCAATGAAGGTTTTCATTCAGGTCGAAAAGAGATTTTGGTAAGAAAAGAGCTTTGTGGAGAAGCCTTACGATTTTGTCAAATGTTATTGAATAATCCTTTTACAAAGACGCCTGACGCATATGCGCTTTTTGCATTGATGTGTTTTCACTCTGCCCGTTTGGAAAGTAAGGTGAACGCCCAAAACGAAATCGTTGACCTCAAAAATCAAGACAGAAGCAAATGGTATTTTCCGCTCGTCGCCATTGGGAACGAAGCCATGAGCAACGCAGTTGAATCTGGCGAATTTTCTACCTATCACTATGAAGCAGCCATCGCTGCTGAACACTTGAAAGCTAAAAGTTTTGAAGCCACTGACTGGGAAAAAATTCTACAATATTACAAGCAATTGTTTGAGATAAACCCAACTGTTTTTAATATGCTAAACATCGCAATTGTCAAGTTACAAATTGGGAAACTGGACAAAGCATTCCAAAATTTAGAAAAAATTCAACCTTCTGATTTAGAGCAGCGTGCCTATTTATATTTCGGTACAAAAGCAGAATACTATATTTTAAAAGGAGATAAAAAGAAAGCTATTTCAAGTATTGAAGAAGCATTGAAATTGGTAAAGAATGATGTGGAAAAGGCTTATCTCCAAAGAAAAAAACAACGATGGGAAAATCAAGAAGCATGATTTTCGATTTCATATTTGACAAACCAAGCGACAATGAAAACTGAAAAGATCAAGTAAAAAATAACCATCTATTTTAAAGTGACTTGCTATCCACCAAATTTCTTAAATTTATCATCTAAAAGGCATTAACAAAGCAATCAACGAATGAGACTCTATTTATTATTTTTGGTGATAATTTTTCTTTTTGGATGTTCCAATCCTTCGACTGAAACCGGCACTATTTCCAATACAGAAAGTGCTTCTGAAAAACTGAAATTCCTAAAACACACTATCGATGAATCTGATCCTGAATATGGCTACTACCTCACAATAGAACCAAAAGGAAAAATCGAAGGTACTCTGCTTTTACTTCCTGGTTTTGGGCAATTAGCACAGCACATTTTTCCAGAAACTAAACTTCATGAAGTCGCGGCTAAAAATAATCTTTTGACCATTGGTTTTTCCACACGTTTCCGTTCCTCGGCAGATGATTTTTATCAAGAAAAATTGAATACAGCACTGGAAGATGCGATTAAACGCTACGATTTAGATCCTAATAAATTTGTCATTGGTGGCTTCTCTGCTGGTGGAGTGATTGCGTTGCGATACACCGAACTCTGCAAAGAGTTTCCTGATAAATTCCCAATCAATCCGAAAGGTGTTTTTATGGCAGACTCGCCGGTTGATATGTTTTTGATTCACGATTTTTTTGAGGAAGCAATAAAAGAGAATCGCTCTGAAGTTGCCGTTGCCGAAGCTAAAGGTTCAATTGCTTATATGAAAAAAAATTACGGAAAAACGCCTCCCGAAGATCGGGAGTTTTATGGCAAACTCAGTCCTTTTTCAATCAACCCTGAATATGGACAAAATGAAAAATATTTGAAAGATGTCGCTGTC
>CALHBQ010000351.1 GCA_937930815.1 uncultured Saprospiraceae bacterium
TCATTGGCTCAATCTCAAGCATTTGAAAAATGATTTCTAATGCCTTGATTCCTGCTGGCTCGTTGCCATGCATTCCTCCAAAACAAATAAATAAAGGCCCTTTTTCCTCGCCTTCGTATGTTCCAATTACTCTATTCATTTCAATTTAAAATTTCTGTTTTTTGCTTTACCCTCATGACTTAGAGGAACGCGGATTGCACGGATGAACGCAGATTTTCGCGGATTTTCCCTTCTGCCGATTGCATGCTGCAAACTGTCTACTGCAAACTGAAAAACTGCCGACTGATCAAATCCCTCCATCCTTCCACAACCACATATAACGCGAGCCAAAACTCCGATAAGGTTTCCAATTATCTGCAATTTTTGTTAAATCTGCCATCAGTTCTTTGCCTTCTGTTTTTACATCATACAATTCAATCATTCCGTTTCTGACGCCGAGGTCGCCGATTGGGAAGACATCTTCGCGGTGTAGAGCAAACATTAGAATCATCTCAACAGTCCATTTTCCAACGCCTTTGATGGTGGTTAGTTTTTCGATGATTTCTTCGTTGGAAAGAGATTTATAATCAACAGCTGGATTGTCCAGAAAATATTGAGCGACGTTTTTGACGTATTTTGCTTTTTGGTTTGAAAAACCGCAGCCCCGCAAATCTTCATGCTCTTTTTTCAAAACTGCGTTAGGTGGATGCAACTCATTTTCAAATAAATCTAAAAATCTGCCATAAATTGTGGCCGCCGCCTTCACAGATAATTGCTGTCCAACAATAGAGCGAATCAAGGCCTCATAGACATTCCCTCGATTAGGTAAAGGTGTCAGCGACATTTGCTCCATTACCGTTCCCAATTTAGGGTCTTTGCTCAACTGTTTTTGGACTTCTGCTCTCATTTTAGAATTATTGGTTATCCGTTTCTGAATCTAAATTTTTTAAATCACTTATTAAGTCCTCTGTGAAATTTGCAACTCCTTTGTAAAATAACCAATAGGGAATTAAACAGATGATCGCGGAAAGTACAATTATTGTTTTCCCAGCTTGCACACTGTGGTCGAAAGCCATGAAAATAGTAATTCCAAATATTAGAAAAATGGCGATTAAAAACCACTTAAAAAGTGGTAATAATCCCACTTTTAAATCTAATTGAATACCACCGTCCTTATTGGAGATTTTTCCTTTTGCAACTGGGCATAATTTATAGAGTTCTCCGCCATAAAAGTCAGCAGTGTCTTTGCTCATACGCTGAATGGCAATTTGATCTCCATCCTTGGCAAAGTTGTACAGACGATTTTTTATTATCTTATTCATGGAATCAAATGAAGGTTCCAAATATCCAGAATTTGATAAAAAGATATCGATTGTTTTTTTTAGAATAATCAAAATTAATATTATTTACTTGTTTCTATCTTGTGCAAAATAAGCGAATTTAAAGATATGGATAATAAAGAAGAGTCAATCAATTTTTCACCGGTCATTATTGGTACGATGCGATTGGGGGAGTGGGGCGTGAAAATGACGAATAATGAGTTGGAACGTTTCATTGACGAGTGTGTCGAATTGGGCGTTATCGATTTTGATCATGCGGATATTTATGGGCATTATTCTTCAGAAGGTGAGTTTGGAGCGGTCTTGAAAAGACGTGCTGACTTACGTCAAAAAATCCAAAACACAACGAAGTGTGGAATCAAATTGACGACCAAACGACGACCTAATTTTAAAATCAAATCCTACGATTCTACAAAAGAACATATATTGGCTTCCGCCGAAAATTCGCTTAAAGAATTGGGGGTAGAAATCCTTGATTTATTGCTTATCCATCGCCCCGATTATTTGATGAATCCGCACGAAATCGCGGAGGCATTTCAACTTTTAAAAAAAGAAGGAAAGGCAAGGCATTTTGGTGTTTCTAACTTCACCGCCTCTCAATTTGATTTGCTTAACTCGTTTATCTCATTGAAAACCAATCAGTTAGAGATTTCTATTTTGGAAAGAAGTGCTTTTGAAAATGGAACATTGGCTCAATGCCTTAAACATGGAATCGTTCCAACAGCTTGGTCGCCTTTGGCCGGTGGAAGTATGTTTGGAAAGGCAGTCAGCTCTGTCAAAACTCGAATTTTATTGGTCGCAGAGGAGTTGCAGCAAAAGTATAATGCGACATTGGATCAGATACTTTTAGCTTTTTTGCGAAAGCATCCATCTGGCATTATCCCCGTTTTAGGAACTTCAAAAATTGAAAGAATAAAATCGGCTTTGGATAGTCAAAAAATTAATTTGACACATGAAGAATGGTATGAGTTGTGGCAGGCGGCGATTGGGGAGGAGGTGGCTTAAATTTTAAAATATAATAAGATTCTTATGATAAGAAAAATTGGTTTTCCATTCGTCGCTCTGTTTTTAATAATTGGATTTTCTAATTGTAAAACAAATACGCAAAAAGCGCAAGCGTCAACCGAGCAGATCGCTCAACCTACTTTCAAATATGTTCACGAAATCCGACAACCAAAAGTGAAATCTGAACAACCACCTGTTTTGATTTTACTACATGGATATGGTAGTAACGAAAAAGACCTTTTCTCTTTTGCAGAACATTTGGATGATAGATTGATGGTCATTTGCCCACGTGCACCAAAGGATTTAGGCCCCAATAAATATAAATGGTACAGTTTGAATCCATCTGAAACTGAGTTGAGATACGATGGAGCAGAGGTACTACAAACGAGTAAAAACATCATGACTTTTGTCGACGAGGTGATTACGAATTATAAAATCGATCCCAAAAGAGTTTATATTGGCGGTTTCAGTCAAGGAGCGATTTTGACTTTAGGAACTGGACTTTTGAATTCTGAAAAAATTGCTGGGGTGATTTGTCTCAGTGGTCATTTGTATCCAGAGTTTGCGGAGCAAATTCCTTTGACGCAGGGACTGAATGGTTTATCGATTTTTATATCTCATGGCCGGCAAGATAAAGTTTTAGCATTTCCAAAAATGGATCGAGATGCGGCTTATTTGAAAATTAAAGGGATTGATGTGACGGCTCGGTTTTATGACTCAGCTCATAATATTTCTCAGGAGAATTTTAGGGATATGTTGGGGTGGTTGAGGAAGGAGTTGGATTAGGATGAACGCAAAGACGGAGAGGCGCAAAGGAGCGATTCGGATTTTTATAAACTAAAAGGTGCAATGAAATATCTTTGCGTCATTGCGCCTTTGCGTTCAATTTCTACTTCTTACTCCTCTTCGATTTATAAGGAACTGTTTCATCCAAAATAATCGCTTCCATGAGCGTTTCTTGAATTGCTTCTTGAGGAATATCTTTCAAGTTATGAATGAAGACACCCATGACCTGACTTCTTCCTCTCGCATCAAGTAAGCCATTTTCGTTGGCCATTTCGTTACCACGCAAAAAGACTAATTCAACGCCACCTTTCTTTTGTGGATTGATGTAGCAAATCCAACTTTTTCTAAAATAGAAAGGAACTTTATACCTGATTTTGGCTTCCATTTCAGGGAGTGAAGTGATCAACTCATGTAAAAATTGAGTGACTGACTGTTCATCTCCTTCTAAATCGTAAATGAAATCTTGAACACTTGACATAGTTTCAGATTGACTTTTTACCTTTGGGCTAAAATTAGTATTTATGTACAAATTACTATTCATTCTATCGGTTGTTTTCCTTTTTGGCTGTAAAGCCTCAAACGGGTTGAAATCAGATGTTAAGACCACTGTTATTGCTTTTGGCTCTTGCAATGATGAAGAAAAAGAGCAACCGATGTGGAAGTATATCATCGAAAATCAACCTGAATTATGGATTTGGTTAGGGGATATTATTTATGGCGATACGGCTGATATGTTGGACATGATGCAGCAATATGGTTTCCTTTATGACAATGAAGACTATAAAAAATTAAAAGAAACTTGCCCAATTATCGGTACATGGGATGACCACGATTATGGAGTCAATAACGGAGGTAAAGAATGGCACGCAAAACAGATGAGCCAAAATGTTTTTTTAGATTTTATGGGTGCTAAATCAAATGATCCTCGCCGTAAAAGAGAAGGGGTTTATTCCTCCTATACTTTGGGAGAAACAGGTCAGCAGGTGAAGGTCATTTTATTGGATTGTCGATATTTTAGAGATTCTTCGGTGACTGGAAAAAATAAGCGCTATATCAAAAACGAAACTGGAACCATACTCGGTGAAGCGCAATGGAAATGGCTCGAAAATGAATTGACAAATAGCACTGCCCAAGTCCACATTATTGGCTCAGGGATACAGGTGATACCAGAAGAACATCGCTTCGAAAAATGGTCGAATTTTCCAAATGAACGCCAACGACTTTTTGACCTTTTATCAAAAACAAAACCTGCTAATCCGTTGATTATCAGCGGAGATAGGCATATTGCTGAAGTATCTAAAATTGAAATAAAAGAACTTTCTCAACCGCTTTTTGAGGTTACTTCGAGTGGGTTGACTCATTCTTACGAACTTGTTGAAAAGAAGGGAGAACCAAATCAGCATCGAGTCAAAAATTTGCTTTCTGGTCAAAAGAATTTCGGATTGTTTTTTATTGATTGGAAGAAGAATTCTGTTAAAATAAGAGCGGAGGTGCACGGGCTTAGAAATGAAGTGATTTTTGAACATCAATTGAC
>CALHBQ010000352.1 GCA_937930815.1 uncultured Saprospiraceae bacterium
TTTTTTTGCGCTGAGCAAGCTACAAGCATGCCTAAGAGCGTCATTAATATGATGTTTTTCATTGTTTTTGTTTTTTTGATGGGACACGGATCTAACAGATTAAAACGGATAAGGACGGATTTTAGAATCGGTTCTCATCTGCAAAATCAGTTTAAACTATTTCCTATCGATTACTTTAAAGAATTCAAAAATTATTTGTTCTAAATAAGCTTTTGTAGGGCACGGATAAGGACCGATTTAAAATCCGTTCACATCCAAAAAAATCCGTTAAATCCGTGTCCCATCCGAATTACTATTTAAATCTATTCTCAAAAAGCTTCCGCGAAATTTGTGGCTTTACTCCAAAATTAAGGAGTAATCCAACTTCTATTTCAGTGGCTTTTAAATAATTGAGCAGTTGAGCTTCATGCTCTTGGAGCAATCTACTTGCAGCTTTCAATTCAACAATTACTTGATTATTTACAAGAAGGTTTGCATAATATTTACCAATATGTTCGCCTTCATAATAAACATCAATTGGTACTTGCTTTTCGCAAACGATGCCCATTTTAGACAATTCAATCATCATGGCATTTTCGTAAACTTTTTCTAAAAAGCCGTAGCCTAATTTGTTGTAAACATTATAAAATGCTTTAATGATTTGATCTGTTGTGTCCTGATGCAGTAGTCCCATTTTTGCATTTTTTTGCCAAATATACTTGATGGCATACAGATTGAACAGATTTTGACGATCAAAACAGATTAAAAAAAATCCGTCCTCATCCCTTTTAATCCCTTAAATCCGTGTCCCATCGAATCACTCAATGGTATATCTCAAACCCGCATACCCAACTGTACCCATCGTCGGTGCATAAACCCTTGTCGCATCAAAATATTCCCCGAAAGGATCGTCTGCTCCAATGATTGGATTTTGCTGGAAATAACCAGTGAGATTTTCACCGCCACCATAAAACTCCCATTTTTTGCTGGGTGCATAAGTGATTTGCCCGTTGGCAATCGCATAGCTTGGAGAATGTCCCACTTCGTTCACTTCAATAGACGATGGTAAATTGTTTATGTTTTGCAAACGCTGAGGACCAACAATTTGTGAACTCAAATTGAACCTCCACTTTTTACTATTCGTTTCATAATCAACAGCAACCAATCCACGATGCTTGGCAACCAATGGTCGCTCTCTCAAATCTCCCTGATAAGTTGCGCGAACATCATTGAATTTATAAGCCACTTTCACATCCAGACGAGGAATAATTTCAAAATTCAAAGAAGTTAAAAATGCGTTGGAAAAAGATTCTCCGTCAAGGTTGTAAATTAATAATTGCTCGTAATTATCTTCTACATCCAAAATCACTTGATTGGTAAATTGAGTGCGATAAGCATCCACTGAGAATGCACCTTCTCGTTTGCCTACTTTGAATTTTTGTGTAAAATTCGCTCCATAATTCCACGATGACTCGATGTCCAAATCTTCAACAAAAACAATCTGACGAGAAGAAGCCAAATAGCTGATATTTTCTGCAACAACGTTAGCCGTTCGATAACCACGACCACCCGAAACTCGAATAACCGCATCTTCTGTAAAGTTGAATTTGAAGTTCATACGAGGCGTCACGAGGAAGCCAAACTGATTATGATAATCGGCTCGGAGGCCTAAAATCAAACCCATTTCTGTCCACCAATCAGCAGTGGTGAAGTTCTCGCCTTTGTAGGTATATTCGGCAAAAGCCCCTGTTTTATGTTCCGTGCGACTGATGTCTGCTTCGTCCACAAATTCTTGATAATCATCGTATTGATAACCACCTCCGTAAGTGATTTTATTATTAGAATTTTTAATAATAGTCGAATAAAAGAGGTTGGAATAAAACGAACGTTGCTCTCCTCTGTGCTGACGGTTACCATAACTTGAGTTGAGACGATGATAAGTCGCATTCCAAATCGAACCTGCCGATCTGTAAACCTCCTCAAAGCCTAAGTAACCCAATTTAGCAGTGATATCCACTCGGTCATTGTTTTGACGAACTTGATACAAGCCACCCTGCGGATTTACAGCGGTACTTATCTGTCCAGCAGTTCTGTCTTCTGAAAGAACTTGGACATTTAGCTGTCCTTCAAACGGGTCATTTCCATTATAAAAAAGGCGGAACATACCAGTACCAACTTGCTTCTGTGGCATACTCAAAAATCCATCGCCATTGTGGTCAACTTCGTTTTGAAAAAGGCTACCGTGAAGTAAAACACCCGTACTCCAATTATTATTGAGTTTACGATTAATATGTACATTCGCTTCTCCACGTCCGAGATGAGAGCCAAATAAATTGACAAACATTTTTCGTCCATCATTCGGTTTTTCTAATTCAGAATTGATAGCTCCTGCCATGCCACCGTAACCCGTTTGCACCGTTCCAGCTCCTTTCGAAATTTGAATACCCGACAACCAAGTTCCAGCAATATAATCGAGCGCATAAGGGGCCGCCAAACCATAAAGTGCAGGACGTTTTTCAATCAACAATTGCGTATAAATTCCACGCAAACCGAGTAACTGAATCTCTCTTGCACCAGTGATAGCATCGGCATAAGCGACATCTACAGCTGCGTTTGTTTCAAAACTTTCGCCGAGGTTACAGCAAGGTGCTTTTCGCAACTCCTTTGAGGTGATGGATTCTACATTTCTCGTTTCTAAAGTAGAAGTAAAATTACCTGATTGACGTGCAGTGACTTCGACTTCTGTTAATGCGACTGCCCCCGCCATTTCGACCCAAACAGATTCTTCTTCTGGTTCGATATGAATAGTGATGGCATCATAACCTACATAACTTACTTCAATGTCGCTATGCCCTTCACCCCGTTCTATTTCGAAATATCCTTCTACATCGGTCGTCGCCGAAATAGTTGTCCCTTTCCAATTTACAGTCGCGTAAATCAAGGGTTCTTCTTGCTCGTTAGTCACAAAACCGGTAAGCATTTTTTGTCCAAAACTTGCGGTCGTGATAGCGAGAAGGAAAATGATTAATATATTTTTCATTAGTAGCGCCCAAATTTATTTGGGTGAATTTTTTATAAAATAGATTGACGTTTAATTTAAACCTAATCCACTTCGATTATAAAATGTGAATTGTTCAATCTCCGCCTTTCGGCGAAATTGAATAAAGAAAGTCCAATAATTGAAATGAAAATTAAACGGTAAATTACCTTAAATTTTCACCCAAATAAATCCCGAAATAAACTCGGGACAAGTCTTGGGTGCTACTAACAGCGGAAAGACTGAATGAAAGGAAGAAGGGTTTTGCCATAAGGCTTATCAGGTGGCGGTTTATTGAAATATTGACCACCAATTTCTGTAACCATAACATCATCGATAATGATGAAGTCAGATTTTTTTATTTGAAAATCAGGCGTTTTTGATTTTAACTCAACCTCATTAGCAACAAACTGAGTCGTTAATTTTACGTACTTAGAATCTTTGTCTTCGCAGCCGTGATCTTCGTCACAAGCTTTGGCAGTCCACTCTGCTTGACAACAATCTGGCAAGGAAGCATCGATTGGTTTTCCACAATGCGATTCTAATTCAAAAACTGAAAGCGATAAGCTATCCTTACAAATGCAATACAACGAATGAACCGTCAAACCCATCGTTGAGACGAGCAGATTGGCAGCTAAAAACCAAACGGTAATATGTCGTAATGTCTTTTGCATTCTGTTTAAATAACGCTATAAAGTTACAGTAGTTTTCATTTAAACTGCAAAGGTCAGCCCAAATTTAACTTTGAGATGACCTTTTGTTTTGAAAATTACTCTTTTTCGGTTAGTCATTTAAGACCCACTGCGTGTTATTGTTGTCTATGAAACTTACGATTCCGAACTCTTTGTTGTAGAAAATTTTGAGGGCGTCTGGGTCTGATGGAACAAAAAGGTTTCCATTCTCGGAAGAATAAACATTTGTAAAAGTTTTTTCAAGAATATCAATTTCTGGAAAAAACTCTTGTGCAAATTGAGCTTCACTATCTGTGAGAATCCCCAAATGATTGATAAATTTCGATTCACCCGGAACATTAGAAAATTCAAAAGTCATTGCTTCTACAACGATTGACGACTCAATTTTTCCAAATTCATCCACATCAAAAATATTGCGAATAGACAAATTGAAGGAAAGCGATGCTATTGGTACTCTTATCTCAACTGAAGCTCTTTCGGTTCTAATACAATAGGTCTTTAATTCGTCAGGATTGTTTTGACATGCTCCACTTTGTGTGGTTGTTCTTGATATCGAATAATCGTTTCTCGATATTTCTAAAAAGGTCTCATTTCCATCTTCATCATGAAAAAATATTCTATCAAAATCATTTAAACAAAAGGTTTTTAGCCACTCCTTATTTTCATCTGAGAAAGGATAAAATTCTTGGACATCGATCAATTCGCATGAACGCGTAGAGTCGAAATAACATTCAGGATTAAAATCAACTGGAACCTCTGATTTCAAACAATCAGCCGATAGGGTTTGATTTTTGGAAAGATTCGATGATTGAGTCTCGTCTTTTGAACAAGCAAAAAATA
>CALHBQ010000353.1 GCA_937930815.1 uncultured Saprospiraceae bacterium
ACTGCGATTGATTATCAAAATCAATTAGGAATCGAGGCAACTTGGGAACGCATTCAAATGCTCTCAAAGCTTCTGAGAATTAAGCTAAATGCTTTGAAAAACGTAAAAGTAGTTGACCCAAAAGTCAATTTATCAGGAATCGTAACTTTCGTAAAAAAAGGAGTGGATTGTGATAAAATCCATCAAGAATTAACTGCACAAAAAATCAATACTTCGATAAGTCATCCATTTTCTTCTTTGATTGACATGAAGAAGCGAAAACTCTCAGAAGCCATGCGAGCATCTGTTCATTATTATAATACAAAAGAAGAAATTGATAAAATTGTTAAGACAATTGATACTATTAAATAATTGGTATTTTTTAGATGTGAATTACAATTTACCAACATTTTATATTTAAAACCCACTCAATTTGTATTATTTTCGATTACAAATTGAAAAAATTGATTTTGGTGAAATTTTATTTTAATTGGATTTTTGCGTTAGAGTTGTTTCAAATTTCAGTTAAACTATGTTGAAAGGCATTTTGAAAAGTACAACTATGGAAAAATTTCGAAAGCTACAAATTTTCAATAATTCCTATTTGCCAACTGACATTACTTGTTAAAATTGAGGCAATGAGTTTAATTCAAATATAAAACTCCTATTTTGTAAAATAAAAAAATAAAATTATGACCCGATTACTTACAATCTCTTTCCTTTTTATTTTTAGCCACTCATTTTTAGTCTCCCAAAACTGCGGAACTGGAGGTGACAACTTCTTTAGTCCTTGCAATATCTGCGGCAATGGATTCTTTAGCAACACCGCAGGTTTTTCACCTGACAATGCCAGTTACTCATTTCCATGTGGAGCCATAGAAAATAGCCAGTGGGCATCATTTACTGCTGCCTCTACAACTGTGAGTGTTCAACTTACGGCATCTTCTTGTGCCAATGGAGATGGAGTTGAAATGGCCATGTATGACCAAAATCTAAATTTAGTTTCAAATTGTTTTACAGCAGCCCTTCCAACCTCCAATGGAAGTATTACGGGTACCAATCTTAATATCGGACAAACCTATCTGATAATGGTTGATGGTGTCAATGGAGATGAATGTAGTTTTATTTTGAGCCTGACTGGTAATCAAACATTGCTGCCACCTGTCGGACCAAGTCCGATTATTAGTGATGCAAATCCAAGTTTTGAAGTATGTCCTGGACAAGAAGTTTGTTACTCAATAGACCCAGTTCAATATGCTACTGATTACGAATGGTTTGTGCCTACAAATGGTACAATATTGTTCGGACAAGGAACGAGGAATATCTGTGTGATTTATGACGCACCAGGTGGGGGCGTAGTCAGATGCACACCTTCCAATGATTGTTACCCAGGTGTTCCTGCAATTTTACCCGTGGTTGTTTTGCCGGTTATACCTTCCATCCTTCCACCTGTTTTTCTTTGTCAAAGTGAGTTACCATATACTCTAAATGGTATCGAATACAACAATTACGGAACGCAACAACAAGTTTTGCAAAATGTACAAGGTTGCGATAGTATCGTAAATTTCACGTTAATTCCAAGAATTGAAATCCCATTCGAAATCAATACAAACCTTTGTATGGGACAATGCTTCATGATTGGAGACAGTTGCTATACTGATTCTACGACGATTGTTATCGAAGGTGGAGGCTTAACAGGTTGTGATAGTACTATTATTTTCAACCCAACTTATAGTTTGGATAGTGTTACGGTAAACCAATTTAGAGACTCTATTTTTTGTATTGATACGTGCACTCAAATGATGGTAGATGCAACCGTTTTAGGACAAAATATCATCACGGCTTGGAGCACTTCCAATGGAACAATTAACGCGACCAATGGGCTGTTTGCTGAGGGATGCGGTGCTGGTGATTATGTTTTATCTTTTACCAATTCATTGACGCAAAACAGTTGTTCTGTTTCCATCAATTTAAGTGAAAATGAAAAGTCAATTGGCGCTTTAGATGTTCTTGCTCAGTTGTCAGGCGAAACATGTGTCGACCAAGAATTCTTGTTTGAGACTACGTATCTGCCCAATGCCTTAGCTTATAATTGGTCATTGCCAGATGGCACAAGGGTTTCTACAACTGACCACCAATTGGTTGTAACAAAAGCACTGAATGGTAATATATGTGTTACTGCAACCAATGATTGCGGTAATTCAAATGAAGTATGCGAAAGCGTCAATATTGCACCATACTTATCACCTGAATTTTCGATTGATTCCAGAATTTGTTTAGATCAAACTGCGACTATAACTTACCTTGGTAATGCTTCTGCAACCTCAGGATATAATTTTTATATTCCACGTGGCAACATCATAAGTGGTTCAGGTACAGGGCCTTATGTAGTTCAATTTGATAATGACGGTAGTTATACAATAGGACTGGATGTAGAAGGAGATGGTTGCCAATCACCATTATTTACTCAAAAAATTCAGGTAGACACTATAATTCCACCATCGAAAATTCTTTGTAATAGAGGCGCTGACTTTGTTGAGTTTGTTTGGAGAGATTATGGAATCGTTGATGATTTTTCAGTAAATATTTCATCTGGTCAATCTGGAACTCGGACAGGAAGAACTTCTTATTTAGTAACTGATTTGGGACCTAATGAACCAGTCACTATTGAAGTAGTTGGAAATGGTTATGATAATGTTTGTGACCCTACTGCCTTTTCAAGAGAGACTTGTAATTCTACAAATTTAGTAATCGATCCTTCAAATCAGAAAAGAGAATTTTCAAACACAGAAATAACAATTTCTGAAGTTGAAATTTATCCAAATCCAGTAACAGACAATTTAATGGTAAATGCAAATTCTACTATTAATAAAATTGAGGTTTATGATTTGAATGGTAAATTAATCAAGTTGAAATTAGCATCAAACAATATTGATATTTCTAAAATAGAAAATGGAATCTATTTGGTAAAAATCACAACTGAAGAAGGTGTTTCAACCGAAAGAATTCAAAAAATCTAATTTTAAATAATTAGATCGAAAAGCCACTGATTTTCAAAAATCAGTGGCTTTTTTTATTTTATTTTGTCGAGAATAATCAATTTTCAAGCATAAGCTTTTTGTACATTTACCAACTTTTTCTAATATAATCATAAGACGATGAAACGATTAACTTACATACTATTTTTGGCAATTGTGGTTTGCAGTTGCAATAATGAAACCTCAACAGTTGTAAATAACATAAAAAACGAATTGATAAAAGTGGATTACCCAAATACAAGAATGGACTCCTCGGTTGTAGAGGACTATCACGGAACAAAAGTTGCTGACCCTTACCGTTGGCTCGAAGATGATAATTCCGCAGAAACAAAATCATGGGTCAAAGACCAAAACGTTGCCACTTTCGGCTATCTTGATAAAATTGAGTATCGTCAAGCGATAAAAGATCGTTATGAGAAATTATTCAATTACCCGAAGCTTTCTTCTCCTTTTAAAGTAGGTGAATATTACTTTTTTTATAAAAATGATGGATTGCAAAACCAATCCGTCATTTATATCCAAAAAGGATTAGATGGTGAACCAGAGGTATTTTTAGATCCAAATAAAATGTCAGAAGAAGGAACTGCTTCTATTAATTTAGTTGGTTTCTCAAAGGACGATAAGTATGTTGCATACTCCAGAAGTGATGCGGGTTCAGATTGGCAAAAAATCTACGTAATGGAAGTTGCCACTAAAAAACAACTCCCAGATGTTTTGGAATGGGTTAAGTTTTCAGGTGCATCATGGAGCGGAGATGGTTTTTTCTACAGTCGCTACCCTGCCCCAAAAGCGGGAGGAGAACTTTCTGCAGACAACAAAAATCATTCGGTTTATTTCCATAAATTAGGCGATCCTCAATCAAAAGACGAATTGATTTTTGCAGATAAAAAGAATCCTGATTATTACCACTTTGGAAGCGTAACAGAAGACCAAAATTATTTCATTTTGTACCAACAACCTGGAACAAATGGTTTTTCAACTTATGCTAAAAACCTAAAAACAGGTGGTGATTTTCAATTGATTTCAGGTGGATACAATAACAAAACTTCCGTAGTTCATAGTCTAGGTGATAAACTTTTGATGCAGACGGATATCAATGCACCAAATTATAGATTGGTCGAAGTGGACATGAAAAATCCAGCAAAACAAAACTGGAAAGACATCATTCCCGAAACAGATAATCTGTTACAAGGTGTAAATACTGGAGGTGGATTTCTGTATGCAAATTACCTACAAAACGCAACTGATCGTTTTTATAAAATGAACTATGACGGATCTGGTATGGAAGAAATAAAATTGCCAGGAACAGGAAGTGCAGGTGGATTTTCAGGAAGAGAAAATCATGAAACTTTGTTCTACACTTATACCTCATTTACGTATCCTCCAACCATTTTCAAATACGATGTAAAGTCAGGTAAATCTACTCAGTTTTTCAAAGCAGATTTGGAGTTCAATCCAGAAGATTTTGTTGAAAAACAAATTTTCTACAAAAGTAAAGATAGAACAGAAGTGAGCATGTTTATCGTTCACAAAAAAGGATTGGAGATGAACGGCAACAACACCACTTATCTTTATGCATACGGTGGATTCAATATCAGTTTGACCCCTTCTTTCAGCGCATCTCGAATTATTTTATTGGAAAATGGGGGTGTTTTCGCGATGCCAAACCTGCGTGGTGGCGGTGAATATGGAGAAGATTGGCACAAAGGCGGTATGCTTTTAAATAAGCAAAATGTATTCGATGATTTCATCGCAGCCGCTGAATATTTGATTGATGAAAAATATACCTCTTCCAAAAAATTAGCAATTGCAGGCGGTTCTAACGGAGGGTTATTGGTTGGTGCTTGCATGACTCAACGACCTGACTTGTACGCAGTAGCGATGCCCGCTGTTGGCGTGATGGATATGCTTCGATATCATAAATTCACAGTTGGAAAAGGTTGGATTCCTGAATATGGAAGCAGCGAAGATCCAGTTCATTTCAAAAATCTTTTGGGATATTCTCCATTGCATAATTTGAAGCCGGGTGTTGAATACCCAGCGACCATGGTGACAACAGCAGATCATGATGATAGAGTTGTTCCAGCGCACTCTTTCAAATTTGCAGCAGAACTTCAAAAAGCACATAAAGGTGACAATCCAGTGTTGATTCGAGTGGCGGTTGATGCTGGTCACGGTGCTGGAAAACCAACATCCAAAATCATTGAAGAACAATCAGATTTTTGGTCATTTATTTTTTACAATACAGATACACCAGTAATTTATACGAAGGGATAGATTTAGGAAAGAGGTGAGAGGGATCAGCATAGAGGAGTCCAATAGCGACTTTAACCTGCCTCCTCTTTCCTCTCCCCTCAAACCTCTCTCCTAAAAAAAACAAACTATGAAGTATAACCTCGACGTAGCAGTCGCTTCCAAACCAGAATGGGTCAAAGCCGTAATGAATGATTTCAATAAATTTTTAATCGATCACGCAGATTGCGAACGAAAAGCATCTGCTTTCTCCATGGGAATGGTTGCCAAATATCCAGATCGATTAGAAATAATTCCTGAGTTAATTGAGATTGGAATTGAAGAGTTAGAACACTTTCAGCAAGTTTACAATTTGATGGTATCACGAGGAATTT
>CALHBQ010000354.1 GCA_937930815.1 uncultured Saprospiraceae bacterium
TTATTTCCCAGTTTCAATAATTGGTTGAGTGCCTTGATCGCTGCATAAAACGATCAATAAATTAGAGACCAATTTTCTTTTATCTTCAGGATTGAATGTAACGATGTTCTTCGATTCCAAGTTATTGATGGCCATTTGAACCATGCCAACCGCTCCTTCAACTATTTCAGTTTTTGCAGAAATGATTGCGCTTGCTTGCTGTCTTTGTAGCATCGCAGAAGCAATTTCTTTTGCATAACTCAAGTGATTGATTCTTGCTTCAATTATTTCTAAACCAGACAATTGAACCCTTTCTTGTATCTGTAATTTAAGATTCTCTGCGATTTCTTCAGTGTGCGTGATCAATGATTCGGTAAAGGAATCAAAAGCTTCATAAGGGTATTTCATCGCGAGTGTTCTGAGCGCAGCGATACTCTGTTTTCGTATATAATTGTTGTAATCCTCGATTTCGAAATATGCGGAATAGGTGTCTTTTATTTTCCAAATGACGATGGCACTCAATTCAATCGGATTACCATTCAAATCATTTACTTTGATCAGTTCCGTTTCAAAATCTTGAATTCTAAGTGACAATCTTATTTTTCTGAAAAATGGAATGGTCCAGCGAAAACCCGAATTTTTATCAGTACCAATATAGCTTCCAAAAAATAATTGGATAACACTTTCATTAGGCTCTACTGTATAAAATCCACCAACAATAAAGGCGATAAGTGCTAAGGTGGGCATCAAAATAGTCATGATAGTTTCATCCTTTTTGACGCCAATATTTTGCATCAGAAAGGTGACTAAAAAGAAACCAATAACGATAAGAATCAGTAATATTATCCAGCCGTTAGCTGAAAATCCAGTTTTTTCTTTCATACTAAACTTTAATGTTTTTGTGAATTGAATTACCCTTAATTTGATAATTCTAACCTAAATATCCAATTATTATCGACGAGTGCTAAAGTTTTAAAGACTATTTACAATCTACCTCAAAAGAAAGCGATATCAAAAAGAAGAGAACCGCATCTTTTGATATTTTTGCAAAATGGATTTTAAAAATAAAATTACGCTCATTACCGGAGCTGCTTCAGGTATTGGTCGTGCAGCGGCTTTGGCTTTCGCCGAAAAGGGAGCAACGGTCATTGTTTCTGACGTAAATGAAAAAGGTGGAGCCGAAACAGTTGCTAAAATTGAAGCGGCAGGTGGCCAATCAATTTTTATCAAAACCAATGTCGCCATTTTCACGGAAGTGGAAAAAATGATAAGCCAAATTGTCGAAAAATACGGACGATTGGACATCGCCGTCAACAACGCAGGAATTGGCGGACAACTTGGCAAAACCGCTGATGCCAGTATCGAAAACTGGGAACGCGTCATGTCAATCAATTCAACAGGCGTTTTTTATTGTTTGAAATTAGAAATTGGTCAAATGCTCAAACAGGGCGGGGGAGTCATCGTCAATACTGCCTCGATCGCAGGACTTAAAGGATTGCCAAATAGCTCTGCATATACGGCAAGTAAACATGCAGTGGTCGGCATGACCCGATCATCAGCAATGGAATATGCGACTAAAAATATTCGAATCAATGCGCTTTGTCCTGCATTCACCGTGACGGCGTTGTTTGATCCTCAAATGATGGACAATCACAAAGCAGGAATTTCAGAAAAATTGAAGGCAGCGATTCCGATGAAACGATTTGGAGAAGTGGATGAACAAGTTAATGCTTTACTTTGGTTATGTTCTGATCAGTCAAGTTTTGTTACTGGGTTGGCGTTGCCGGTTGATGGGGGAGTTATGGCTTAATTCATTTAACTGCATCATACCCTGAGCGAAGCCGAAGGGTATAAACATGGAATTCGAGTTCCACTTTTGTTGACTTCGGCTTCGCTCAGCCAACGGATCGGAGGTACGCATCTTTATTTTAGATAAAACCAACATTTATCATGCAAAAAGTAAGAAAAGGAGAAGAACTGAACGAGCAACCGCTCAAAGAATTTTTACAAAAAAATCAATTGATTTTAGATGTAAAAAGTGCGTTGGAAGTTGAGCAATTTTCAACTGGTTTTTCAAATCTGACTTATCTTTTAAAAATAGAAAATAAGGAATTAGTATTACGTCGTCCGCCGAAAGGCGCTATCAAAAGAGGGCATGATATGGCGCGCGAGTTTAAGGTTTTGACGGGCTTGAATCGAGGTTTTGATAAGGCACCAAAAGCATATACCTACACTGAAGATACAAAAATCATTGGCGCACCATTTTACATCATGGAGCGAATGAACGGTATTATTTTATCAGCAAAAGAAGCAAAAAAGCGAGCGATTTCCCCTGAGGAATTTCCAAAAATCGCAAATAGTTGGTTGAATGCTTTCGTAGAATTACACGAATTAGATTTCGAATCAATCGGACTTGGAGAATTAGGGAAACCAGATGGATATGTCGAAAGACAAGTCAGAAATTGGAGTAAACAATATCTCAAAGCCGCCACCGAAGAAATCCCCGAAGCCCAAAAAGTAATGGCTTGGCTCGAATCCAACCAACCCAAAAAGTATGATTACAGCCTGATTCACAATGATTTCAAATATGACAATGTCGTTTTTGAAAATGATACTTGGCAAAACATCAATGCTATTTTAGATTGGGAAATGTGTACGCTTGGTGATCCGCTCATGGATTTGGGAACCTCAATTGCGTATTGGTCAATGGCCACAGATCACCCAATGATTTTGCAAGGAATTCCCTCACCAACGGCGATGGAAGGCAACCCAGGACGAATGGAATTGGTAGAATTATACGCCGAAAAAAGTGGCCGATCGATTCAAAATTTGGTATTTTATTACGCTTATGGTTTATTCAAAATCGCGGTCATTGTTCAACAAATTTATTACCGATACGACAAAGGTTTGACGACTAATGAAAAATTTGCCAACCTCAATCAAGCGACTCGATTGTTTTGTGCCATGGCATGGCAAGCCATTCAAAAGGGTCGAATCGAGCGTCTGTTTTCGTAACGCGGATTGGTAATCCGCAAAAGCCGCTCGAGTTCACCGAAATTATTTTGTTATTAGCCAAATTGACACAGAGCGACTTTTTTTGATTTTTTCAAAATCATTGCGGAGCAACGCTCCGCATTACGTGGCGCGGATTACCCCGCAATCATATATCCACCATCCGCAGTAAACGACTGGCCTGTGCAATAACTCGATGCTTCCGATGCCAAAAACACTGCTAACCCAGCCATTTCATCTGGCTCGGCAGGTCTGCCGCTTGGGAGATGTCCCACGAACTTTGCCAAGGTTTCCTCATCTTGCCAAAGTGCGGAACTGAATTTCGTTTTTATCAAACCTGGACAAATCGCATTGGAGCGAATGCCTTTTCGTCCCCATTCTTTCGCCTGACTTTTGGTGAGCATAATCAATGCCGCTTTGCTGACACTGTATAAACCCAATCGATTACTCGGTTTATGACCTTCAACAGAGGCAATATTAATGACGGAACCGCCACCACGAGTGACCATGCTTGGGTAACAAAGATTTGCCAATGTAAAACAGGCTTTGACATTGACGTTCATGATTTTATCAAAAATTTCAGCTCCAGTATCAGCCAATTTATCATAGGTCGGATTGGTCGCTGCATTGTTTACAAGAATGTCCACTCCACCATATTTTTTAATGGTTTTATCAACTAAATTTTTCAATTGCGCTTCATCTCCAACATGACAGGCGATGCCGATTGCTTCCAATCCATCTTTTTGAAAATCGGCTGCCACTGCGTCAACGGCCTCTTGTTTTCGACTACTGATGACGACTTTTGCACCATATTCTGCCAAGCCACGAGCGATGGATTCGCCGATGCCTTTGCTGCTTCCGGTGATGATGGCTACTTTTCCAGTGAGATCGAATTTTTGTTTTATTCTTGTCATAATAGTTTAAAATTGTACAAGTCGTCCTTAGAACTTTCAACCTTCAATAAATTAAATCGGATACATTCCACCATTCGCGTGAAGCGTTATTCCGTTTACAAACTGCCCTTCTTTGGAAGCAAGGAACAAATAGGCATAACCCATATCTTCTGGCGTACCGATACGGCGAATCGGAATCATTTTAATACCAGCCTCAATAACTTCAGGTGGCATACTATCCGTCATAGCGGTTTTGATGAAACCAGGGGCAATGCAATTAACTGTAATCCCATGCTTTCCTACCTCTCTACAAAGTGATCGAGTGAATCCCTGAATGGCAGCTTTCGATGCGCCATAATTCGTTTGGCCGTAAGCGCCCATCATCGCATTGACTGATGAAGCGGAAACAATACGCCCATATTTTGCCGCCATCATATGTGGCAAAACTGCCTTCGAAGTTACGAACAAACTGTTGACGTTGACATTCATGACGGAGTTCCATTCGTCTTCCGACATTTTCATGAAAGAACGATCGCGGATGATGCCAGCGTTGTTGATTAAGATGTCGATTCGTCCATGCTTTTCGATTATTTCCGCGACAGCGGCTTCCGTCGATGCTTTGGAAGTGACATCTACTTTTTGGTAGAAAATTTTTCCGCCTTCTGCTTTGATTTCGTCAACAACAGGTTGCCCATCACTGACATCCCATAATGCGACGGTTGCGCCTGCTTTAGTGAAAATTTTACAAATTCCAACCCCGATGCCTTTCGCACCGCCTGTGATGATTGCTAATTGCCCGTCTAATCTGAACATATATAATGGTCGTTATGAATGAAGTATGAAAAGGAGTTTTTTAAAGTTGTCAGATCCGACAACTTTAGATTATTTTGCCTTTTTAGATTCTTTCGCGATATCTCTTATCGTCTTTGCTAATTGATTGGCTTCCAGCGTATTATCTTCTATTTTTTCTAAAAAGAATTCATAGGTATTGATAAGGTTCTGAGCTGCTTTTTCCTTAAGCGTTAGGTAATCTACAAATACACCAAGTTTAAAAGCAGGACTAATTACGGAACAAAACTCAAGTGCAATGGCATTGTGCGCATAGGTTCCACCAAATCTTCCTTGTTCCGAAATAATACCGATTGCTTTTGCTTTAGTAATCCATTGTTTTGCCGAAAGGCGGAACCTTACCGTTCCAGCATTGGCTCTGATAATTTTATATTCCTCAAGGTCAAAGTTGTCGTTAAATTTAACCTCAAATTCTTTTAAAAATTCAATTGTGCCAATGAGTCGCAACCAGTTACTTAATATTTCACCAGTGTGATCACCTGCGACTTTTGCCAAATCCGTCAGGCAAAGAAATTCACCATACTCAGTTTCACGTGTCCGCACTTCTACACCGTTCAGATTAATCTTTTGATTTGACTTCATGAGGGTAAAAGTAGAGGATAGTTTAGTATTGACCAAACGCTATCTCTGGTACCACCTGTGATAATTGCTACTTGTCCGTCTAATCTGAACATGGTTATTTTTATAGATATTAAACTACTTTAATGATGTAAGTTCCACTTTTGCATATATTTCGATTTTATTGAAAACCGATGTGCGTAAAGTGCGTTGATTTAGCAAAGAAATAAAATTAATATGAAAGAAGCAGTAATAGTTTCCACCGCACGTACTCCGATCGGACGTGCATACAAAGGCGCATTGAACGCCACTCACGGACCAACGATGGCAGGTTGGGCAATTAGGGAAGCCGTAAAAAGAGCAGGCGTTGACCCTGCTGAAATAGATGATGTCATCATGGGATGTGCCCTTCCTCAAGGAACAACTGGGGCAAATGTTGGACGTTTGGCGGCACTCGCTGGAGGTTTGCCTGTGACCGTATCGGGTATGACAATCGATCGTCAATGTTCATCTGGAATGATGGCGATTGCAACTGCTGCGAAGCAGATTTTACACGATGGTATGAAAGTCGCAATTGGTGGTGGTTTAGAATCCGTTTCCATGGTTCAGAATAAAAACATGAACACTTTTCAATTGGTTGATCCCAATTTAAAAGCGATTCATAAAAATGCCTACATGCCAATGTTGGGAACAGCAGAAGTTGTGGCAAAACGCTACAATATCAGCCGAGAACAACAAGACGAATATGGTCTTCAATCTCAAATGAGAACAGCAGCAGCACAAGCGGCAGGTAAATTTGATGATGAAATTATTCCAATCAAAACAACAAAAGCAATCGTAGATAAAGAGACAGGTGAAATGAGTTTTCATCCTGCTGAACTGACAAAAGATGAGGGAAATCGTCCAAGTACGACTGCCGAAGCATTAGCGGGGTTGCGTCTGGTGAATGAAGGTGGATCCATCACTGCGGGTAATGCGAGTCAATTATCAGATGGTGCTTCTGCCTGTGTTTTGATGGATTCAAAATTGGCAGAGCAGCGAGGCGTTGAGCCTTTAGGAATTTATAGAGGAATTGCTGTTGCAGGTTGTGAACCGGATGAAATGGGTATCGGTCCAGTGTTCGCCGTTCCAAAATTATTAAAAGCTCATGGTTTGAAAATGAGCGATATTGGTCTTTGGGAATTGAACGAAGCTTTCGCCGTACAAGTCATCTATTGCCGCGAAAAATTAGGCATTCCAAATGAAATATTGAACGTCAACGGAGGCGCTATTTCAGTCGGTCATCCATACGGTATGTCTGGTTCAAGAATGGTTGCGCATGCTTTGATTGAAGGAAAAAGACGTGGCGCAAAATACGTCGTTTCGACCATGTGTGTCGGTGGTGGAATGGGCGCTGCGGGATTGTTTGAAGTAGTTTAAGGAGACCGCTTCGCTCAAGAGACAAGACGCTCTTTTACGAGTTCACATCGTGTTTGAAGTCTTGTGTCTTGCAACGTAGTGGTCTCACAGCCGGAGGCGATCTTACATCTATAATATGAAAGAACTCGAAAAATACAAGGTCATTACCAAGATTCCAATCCAATGGGCGGATATGGATTCGGCGCAACATGTGCATAATGTGATTTATCTTCGATTGGCAGAGGCAGGTCGAATTTCTTATTTTGAAAAAACAGACATTGACATAAGTTTTAAAGAAATAGGCCCAATTCTCGGATGGCAGGATTGTAAATATATTTTTCCAATAACTTATCCTGATACGGCGATCATCGCCACACGAGTAGCAGAAATACTAGAAGATCGAATGGTGATGGAAATTGCCGTTTTTTCAGAAAAATACCAGCGAATAGCGGCATTGAGTAAGCAACATATTATTCCGTATAATTACGCTGAATTGAAAAAAGTTCCTTTGCCAAAAACATGGATCAACGGTGTTCACGCATTAGAAAACAATCCGTGAAATCTGTGTAAATTCGTGGCTAAATTTATAAAACCAACAAATGAATTTCGAATACACAGAACGCTCGCTTGAATATCAGAAACGAGTAGATGATTTCATGCAAGCGCATATTTTTCCGATTGAAAAAGAAGTGGCTGCCTTTCGGCAAAAGAACTTGTGGCAACACCACGCGAGTTTAGATAAATTGAAAGTTTTGGCGAAAGCCGAAGGATTATGGAATCTATTTTTACCTAAAAATTATGGCGAATTAAGTCCCGGACTTTCCAATTTGGAATATGCGCCACTTGCCGAACTCATGGGACGCATCACTTGGTCATCTGAAATTTTCAACTGTTCTGCACCTGATACAGGCAACATGGAAGTGTTGGCGAAATATGGTTCAAAAGAACATCAAGCGAAATATCTCACTCGGTTAATGGATGGAAAAATTCGCTCTGCTTTTTTGATGACAGAACCAGAAGTTGCATCCTCCGATGCGACCAATATCGAAACTTCCATCGTTCGCGATGGCGACGAGTATATTATTAATGGAAAAAAATGGTGGTCATCAGGCGCGATGAATCCAAGTTGTGAGATTTTTATTGTGATGGGAAAAACGGATTTTGAAGCACAACGACATGTGCAGCAAAGTATGGTTTTGGTGCCAAAAGATACGCCCGGTGTAACCATCCTTCGTCCGATGCAGGTGTTTGGAAATTTAGATTCACCAGAAGGTCATGCCGAAATTGAATTGAAAAATGTACGTGTTCCAGCTGAAAATTTGATTTTGGGAGAGGGCAGAGGTTTCGAAATTGCTCAAGGTAGATTGGGCCCAGGAAGAATCCATCACTGCATGCGTCTCATCGGAATGGCACAACGTGCCTTAGATTTAATGTGCAAACGAGTAGCGGAGCGAGAAGCATTCGGAAGATTAATAAAAGACTTTAGTAGCATCCGACAAGAGATTGCAAAATCTGCTTGTGAATTGAAACAGGCACGTTTGTTAACTTTAGCGGCAGCGGATAAAATAGATCGAAAAGGC
>CALHBQ010000355.1 GCA_937930815.1 uncultured Saprospiraceae bacterium
TTGATTCGACGTTCTGGTTGACCCAGCCGATTAATTTGCTTTCATTTGATTGCTCCTTGCAAGAAGCGATAGAAAAAACTATGAGAAAAAAAATTGCTATGTTTTTCATTTTTGAAGTTTTTTGGGTTAGCTAATCGGAAACGTAGCACAGGCATCCCTGCCTGTGAAACTCTGAGCGTCTCCACAGGCAGGGATGCCTGTGCTACATTTGCTTAATCTCTTTTTTCAATGCTACCAAATCCATTGACTTGCTTATTGACTTCTTCGGGATTTCCAGCGTAACTAACGGAGCCCGCTCCATTAATAGTTGCATCTACTCTCTCCGTTGCATTGACTTTAGCATCACCTGCCCCGTTGATGGAGATTTTAGTTGTTTTGGTTACGAAGTCGTAAGCATCAATATTTCCTGCGCCACTATTTGAAGTTGAAAAATAATCTGCACTGCCTCTTAAACTAATATCGCCTGCGCCACTAATTCGAGTTTTCAGCGTGGTACAGTCAAGATCCAATTCAAGATCCGCAGCTCCTGAAATTATGACTTCTAAATTTTCTGTTTTGAAATTTCCTTCTGAGATAAATTTTCCAACACCGGAAACCGTGATGACATTTACATCGGGCATAGAAATATAGACTCTTGGGTCTTCAGAAGACTTTAAATTGAATCCTTTTTTAGAACCCAAAATCAAATAGCCATCCGAATTTTCAACTTTCAAATACTCCATGATATTTGATTCCGCTTCTATTTCAACAGAAAAATCTCCTTGTTTGAGACGAACATCGAAATTGTCTTGAAGGTCTATATTTTCAAAATCAGAAAGATTGAATGCTTCTTTTTTCCAATCTCCATTTCCTCTAATTTTTTCTTTTTGAGAAAAATTGATTCCTCCTTTTAAAAGAAATACTGGGATAATTCCGAGTAGCAAAATGCCTGTGAGTACGCCTATTAAAATTTTATTACTTGTTTTCATGAAAGTTATATTTTTAGATTCTCAATTAAGAGAAAGGTTTTTTAAAAATGTTTTTTAAGATCATCCACACTAATGTTCAGCAATTTCATACGCTTCACAAACTCAGGAAGATATTGCTCCATGAACTCTTTCTTTTTGAGATCCTGCGTTCGGTTGAGTGCTTCTGGGTCAACAAAATAACCCACTCCTCGCTGATTGAAAATGATGCCTCTATCTTGTAAGTAAGCAAAGGCTCTCATAACCGTATTAGGATTTACTTGGACTTTGGCGGCCATCTCTCGTACCGATGCGACTCGGTCTCCTGTCTGCAGCGTGCCAGCCAAAACCCCATCGATGATAAGATCTGCTATCTGCATAAATATTGGATTTTGATTATTAAAGTCCATGAGTTAAACTTCTTTTTCGGTTAATTTAAAATAAGTGATGAGCCACATAATTGGCGCAAGTAGTAGTAAATACAACCACTTTAGCACTTGTGCATAGCCTTCCATCGAACCTTCAATACCATCTTTATCAACATCAGACATGCTGATATCAAAATCTCCATTGAAAGGTAAATATTGGCTCATTGTCCCTACTCCAACAGTCATCCAAATAACACTGAACACAAATCCTATCCCGAATATAACAGCCAATGTTTTGAAAAAAGCAGCTTGCCTAAAAGCAACAGCCCCTAACAAAAATACAGACTGAATGATGAGATAAGATTTTACGGATTCAATATTGTCACTATAAAAAGGATTGAAACTTGGGAGGTCACCGCCTGTTCGCATTTCTAAAACCAACGTCGCGACAAACGACATAATCGTAAAAACGACCATGGTCAATAAAGTGTAAACAACCGTACTTAAAAATAATTTACTTCCAAATTTCTCCAAATGAGAAGATGGCGTCGTTAAATAAAACTGTTTGGATTGAGGTTGATTCATCTCATCAAAAAGCGATGAAGTAAATATCAAACCACCCAAAAACAAGGTGAACCAAAAGAAACTACTATGATATTGGCCACTTCCTCCGTGAATATTTACGGAAGTAAAAAGGAGCATCAATCCAAAAATGACCATGTAGCCTATGTATAAGAAGCGGTAGTTTTGCAAAACATCCCACTTAAATTGCTTCAAAAATCGATCGACATTAAAGTTCATAATTAGTGGTTTGAATTGTTTTTAAATAGGTTTAAAATTTCAGGTTTACGGCTGACGACTGCATTGAAAAGACTTTCCATTTCGACATCAGTATATTGTCCAGTCGTGTTGGCCGTAAGCGTCATAAAACCACCAGGCACTTGCTCGTAATGCAATACCCCTTCAGGTGGTGTAAGTGATTGTATCAATTTGAAATTGAGCACTTTCGAAATGTCCTCCATGCTTTTCTGGAAAAGAATTCTTCCGTTATCCAGTACAACAACTGGGTCCATCAGGTTTGCCAGATCACGTACTTGGTGTGTTGAGATAATCACCGTTCGTTCATCGCTTACTGCTTCAGTCAATACTTTTCTGAATTGACCTTTCGATGGAATATCCAAACCATTTGTTGGTTCATCCAATATTAGCAACTTAGTGTTTGTTGCCAATCCAAAAGCCAACATGGTTTTCTTTTTCTGACCATAAGAAAGTTCATGCATCTTTCGGTCAGGTTCTATTTCAAATTCTCTTAGGAATTTATCAAACATCACCTCATCAAAGTTTGGGTAGAAAGGCGAATAGTGTTTGACAAAATTTCCAATATTCATTTTGAAAATTTGAAATTCTTCAGAAATAAAAAATATTTCTGAGAGCATGTCAGGGTGGCGTTTTGAAGGGTCGAAGCCCATTACTTCAGCAGTTCCAGTTTTTGGAAAAAGTAATCCGCTGATTAATCGGAGCAGTGTAGTTTTACCAGCTCCGTTCTTTCCGAGCAGTCCGTAGATTTGCCCTTTTTGCAGGTTTAGGTTTAGATTATTAAAAATTGGTTTTCCTACAGAGTACCAATAATCTACATTTGAAAAATGAATCATTGTTTGTTGATTTAGTGTACTATTGTTCTAATACACTACAAATGTAAAGCATTAATTCGAAAATCAAAATGTTTTCTTAAAAAAATCGATAAAGGGATGGTTTTGAAAGATGAAATACTTCACAACGAATGATGAGATAGGACACGGATTAAACAGATTAAAAAACGATTTTAACGGATTGAAACAGGAAAATCAGTTCTAATCCTTTTTTATCCGTTCAATCTGTGTCCCTTTTCTTTTTTTACAAAAAAAATCCCACCCTAAAGCAGCAATTTCAAAAGTCGCAGTATCTCCTATCCGTACAAAGTTTCGAAACGGTAAAAAATTACGTTTTTCAAAAAAAAATAGAATACAGATGCGACTTATTAAAAATACACTCGGACTAATATTACTGCTGGCTTTTTCTTTGACCAGTTGTAAAAAAGACATAAACGTTTTTGATGCAACCCAGATAACAACTCCCTACGCTGGTAAAGCGGTAAATGCAAATTTCAACGGTGAAGTCGTTGATGAAGCAGGCGAACCAATTGAGGGTGTCGGTATCACAATAGGAACCAAAGAAGCTAAGACAGATAAAAATGGAATCTTTATTATAAGAGAGGCTTTGGTATCTGAAAATCAAGCATACATCAAAGCAGATAAAGGTGGTTATTTTCACGGCTCCCGCTCAATGGTTGTGGAAGAAAACGGAACTCATTTTGTAAAAATTCAATTATTGGACAACACCCCTGTTGATGCTTTCGGCTCTACGGAAGGAGGAACCATAATTGAAAATGGAGTAGAACTCGTTTTTCCTCCCAATAGTGTTGCTGTCAATAATCCAGGCGACGATGTGCAAGTAGCACTCAAATATCTCGACCCAAGTTCTAATGAAGTATATGACCAAATGCCTGGCGATTTGACAGGTATCAGAACAGATGGCTCAGAGGCAGCTTTGGCAACTTTCGGAATGATTGCAGTGGAGTTGACTGGTCCTTCTGGTGAAAAATTGCAAGTAGCCGATGGTTTTGAGGTTGATGTCAAAATTCCGCTTCCAGCAAGTATCGTAGGGATGGCTCCTCAAACAATTCCGCTTTGGCACTTTGATGAAGTGGAAGGTACTTGGAAAGAAGAAGGACAAGCTGAATTACAAGGTGACTTTTATGTAGGAAAAGTATCTCACTTCTCTTACTGGAATTGCGATGCACCGTTCCCGTTAGTTTATATGGAGGGGCGTGTAGTTGATGAGGATGGTTCCCCGATAGCAAATATTATGGTGGAATTGAAAATAGTAGGTGAGCGTTTCAGTAGACGTGGGTTTACAAATGGGAATGGTGTCTTTGCAGGTAAAGTGCCAAAAGATCAAGCATTGGAAATCGCTGTAATAGGAACAAACTCTTGTGCTGGAGAAACATTCTATCAAGAAGATATTGGAAGTTTTTCAGATGATTTCATGCTTGCAGATATTGTATTGATTTTAGATGCAAGTGTTAAAAATCTAAAATTCTCAGGGAGATTGGTCAATTGCGACGGAGATCCTATTGAAAACGGTTACATAAAAGGTAAATTCGATACTAAGAGTTTTGTTGGGTATGTCGAGGCCGATGGTACATTCGAATTTTCATCTTTGCTATGTGGCGGTTCATCTGATATTACTTTAAAAGGATATGATGTCGAAGGTCTCAAAGAAAGCAACGAAATCAATCAAACAGTTGCTGATGACTTTTCATTCGGTGATGTTTTCGCTTGCACAGATTTAGATGTCTACATAACTTATGAATTAGATGGCAATGCTCCCGTTTTATTCGCAGACCATAAGGGAATCCAACCAGTGAATCAGACAGTTATCGCATTTCAAATTGATTCTACAGGCAATAGAAATCAAGGAATATATATGTCGATAGATGTGGTTGACCAAGAAGGTACGTTCTTAATAGCTGATTCTACCAACCCTGACTTCTTTAATTTTTATGTTGAAGATCTATTCGAATTGGTAAATGAGACTGTATCTATAACTTTTACACAGTACGATACTTTTGTAGACGGTTATATCATTGGCACTTTTGGAGGCGACTTCAAAGAGCAAAACGGAACGTCCCACACTATTACCGGTACGTTTAGGATGCAGCGGAAGTAAATCTTCTGTAACTTTGAAAAAAGCGACACAGTTAGTAATTCGAGCGAAGTCGAGAACGGAAAGTATGGAAATCTTATCTCCGCTCTTTCGTTCTCGGCTTCGCTCGAACTCCACATTCAAACTGACTTTAAGATATGTTTACTAAACTTTCAAAGTTTAGTAAACATATTTCTCCGCTCAATCAGATTATAAAATTCAAAACAGCTCTTATAAAACTAACTTTACAAAACCAACACCTATTTAAAAATGACTGAACGTCAAATCATCGAAGGTTGTAAAAAAGGGGATCGCGATTGCGAATACTTACTTTACAAAAAGTACGGGGGCAAGCTGCTCTCTATTTGCCGTCGATATGCCCGTAACGAAATGGAAGCTGAAGACTGGTTCCAAGACGGTTTTATTCGTGTGTTTAAGTGCATGGATCAATATCGGTTTGAGGGCTCTTTTGAAGGATGGATGCGCAGAGTAGTTGTAACAACTGTCTTGAAAAAATTCCAAAAGAAGAGTTTTAAAAATGAAATCACTGGCGCAGAATACATCCCCGATATTTCTGTTGAACCAGAAGTCTTTTCAAAATTAGAAGAAGAAACATTGTTGGCTTTGGTTGCAGG
>CALHBQ010000356.1 GCA_937930815.1 uncultured Saprospiraceae bacterium
CTATCTTTTGGCGTATGCATGGAAAGCAAATAGAAGGAAATTCCTTTAAATGGGACATCACCCAAGCTTGTCCAAGTCACTCCATTATCATCTGATCGCAGAAACTCTTCTGAAGAACTTATTTTAAAAAAGACGCCTTCTTTGTCAATTGCGAAGTTGTCATAATTATTCAAATTCAAATCGCCAATTGGGACGTTTTGAATAAAATTGGTACCCAAACTAATCTTATTGAGATTAGGAGCACTAAAACCAAATCCATAAAAACTACCATCAGGATGAGCAGTTAAACCTAATGAACCAATATTACCACTAACTGATGACCAGGTATTACCTCCATCTCTGGAAATAAAACTATTCATACTTCCAACATCACTGGCAATAATATCGCCTTGTGGATTAATTCGTACGGTTTCGATAAATCCTCCATCTGGGCCGCTGAGGCGTGAAAAATTAACTGGTTGGGTAAAACAAAATATTGGAAATAGAAGCAAACCAATAATTAAGATATGTCTCATTATTTAGGTGTATGTTGACTTTTCAAATTAGAAGTTGTTTCGTGTTTCATTTCGAACAACTCAATTAGCCAAATTAGTAAAGCAATAGGGGCAAAAATCTATGAATACATGGAGGATAACAAATACTTGAAAGAATAATTATTAGGGTTGTATATTTCAATTATATAAAAACAATATTATTAATTCATTGATAATGAATTAATTGTAAAATATTAATATCCCAATACTGACATTTTAATGGCAGTTTAAGAACATTAATAATTTTAAAATAACCAGAAAGAACTTATCTGTTTTTAACTTTTAAGAAAAAATCTATCATTTCATTTAATACTTTCATCAAAAATAGCAATATTTTTTGTGATTATACTACCAACCTAAAAAACTGATAACCAATCATTTACACTCTAAAAACACTAAATTATATAAAAATTATTTATGGTAATCTTTCTAAAATGTCTTTGTTCCAAAGGACACGAACAGTCGATATTTGCAGTATCAAAGTAAAAACACCTAAAATATCATGACAGCAAATACTTTTAGATACATCGACAAATTTTCAAATAGTATGTCAAATGATGGCAGCCAAAAATGGTTGACAAAATTAGAACAGGTTATCGAAAGAAGCGCTACTAACCACGCTATTGACAATGTACAATTAGCTAAAAAATTAGAGTTGAGTGAGCGCCATTTAATTAGAAAAGTAAACGAAATCACTGGCCTGTCTCCACAAAAATACCTCAGAAATTTTCGTCTAAAAAAGGCCTATACTTTTATCAAATCTGGAAAATACAAAACGGTAAAAGAGACTGCTCATGCTGTTGGCTATACCAACGTAAGTTATTTCATTATGCAGTTTGAAAAGAAATATAACAAAAGGCCTTTAGAATTATTAAGAGAGTTTGGTTGGCGATAAGTTGACCGATATTAAATTGAATTAAACCCTAACTATACTTTCCTACCAAACAAACTACACCTCCCAAATTACTTTCATCAAGTGCTTTACACCTAAACCTTCTAACGATGACAGCAATTAACAAATCAGTTTTACATAAACCAATTTTAAAATTCAACAATAATCATACAAATTACTATATTGAAGGAATTCAAAATAATGACTATAAAGTATTAGAGAAAATTTATGCTACATTTCTCCCTTCTGTCACCAAGTTTGTGGTCAACAACAATGGAACTACTGAAGAAGCACTTGATGTTTTTCAAGATGGATTGATGGTAATTTATAAAAAATTAAAAAGAGGAGAACTCGACATAACAGTAGGATTCCACAGCTACCTATTTGCAGTTTGTAAATATATTTGGATGAATGAGTTACGTAAATCGAGAAGAACTGAAGTATCCATCGGACTGTCACAGGAATTTATAGATGATACTGATATTCAATCCGACATTGAAGAAGCTGAAAAGCAAACCTTTTTCAGATCGAAATTAGAAGCACTTCCTCAAGATTATAAAACGATTCTAAAAATGTTTTTTGCAAAAAAATCATTTAAAGAAATCGCAGAAGAACTAAACTTCTCTGTCGAATACGCAAAAAAGAAAAAGTACTTAGCAAAAAAGATGCTGATAGAATTGGTACGAAAAGACAAGATGTTTAAACAGTTGACATAACGTATCAATTATAAAGTCTGGTTTATTTTTCACTAATTTGGCGATAATTTATTAACCCAACTGAATTTCAGAAATTCAATAGATTATTATTTTTTGCTAAATATCATTGGAAATGAAAAAAATTGCCGTTTTCCCTGGTTCCTTCGACCCAATCACAACTGGCCATGTAGATTTGGTCCGACGTGCCGCTCCCTTATTTGATAAAATCATTGTAGCCGTTGGTGTCAACTCTCAAAAGAAATATCTCTTTCCATTAGAAACCAGATTGGATTGGTTGGAAACCGTTTTCAAAAAAGATAAAAAAGTAACGGTCGGTCATTTTGAAAAATTGACAGCGAAGTATTGCCAAGAACAAAATGCAAAATACCTTATTCGTGGTTTGAGAAATGCTTCAGATTTTGATTACGAAAAAACGATTTCGCAATTGAATCATATCGTTGGAGATGGGTTGGAGACCGTTTTCTTTATTTCACATCCTAAATTTTCGCACATCAGTTCGACTATCGTTCGAGAAATCATAAAGGGAGATGGTGATGCAAAGCCTTTTGTACCAAAGGAAATTTTTAAGAAAATAGCGAAGCATAAGTTTTAAAACCTTTTAGGACACAGATGTTCACAGAGGAGGCACAGAGATACACTGAGAAAAAAGAAGCATACACGAACAATAAACGCTGCTCGTCCCAGTCTCCAGACTGGGACGTAATATATGCGCGTTTCTGACGCAATCTATTAGTAGGATGATTAAAATTTGTATTCCATGTTTCCGTCAGAGACGGGCAGATAGTTGATTTCAGTCTGGAGACATGAAACCAGCAATAAGCATACAGGAAAAATCTCTGTGAACCTCTGTGCTTCTCTGTGTCCCTCCTCCTCCTTTCCCAAAAAATTCCAAAAAAATCCATTTGTTCTATTACTTTTGCCGACCAAAATCAAACCATCCATTCCTAACCTAATAAAAAGAGAATATGGCTAACGCATTTTTTAAAATTCCTACGGTATCCAATGAACCTATTTTGAGCTACGCTCCTGGTTCACCGGAAAAATTAGAAGTAAAAAAAGCTCTTAAAAAATTTAAAAGTAAGACGACTGATATTCCAATGGTGATTGACGGAAAACGTGTCAGAACCAAAGAAACGGTTTCAATACATCCACCGCATGAGCTATCTCATACTTTGGGTCAATTTCATAAAGGAAATAAAACACATGTCAAAAAAGCAATTGATGCTGCTCTCAAAGCAAAACCAGCTTGGGAAGCAATGCCTTGGGAAGA
>CALHBQ010000357.1 GCA_937930815.1 uncultured Saprospiraceae bacterium
CCCCAACTACACGAAATCACATCTGCCCCTTTTTCCGCTGCCCAATAAAACGCATCCGCCTCTGCCATCGACCCCAAAACAGATGCCAAGCGAATCGGCATCAAATTAGCTTCTGGCGCTACTCCTGAAGCATTTAATCCAACAGCCACCGCAACTCCTGCACAGGCCGTTCCGTGATTTTCATCCCAATATTTTGGACGTGGGTCATTGCTGCCGACCGTCACATCGCGACTTCCAACCACTTTTCCTGGAATATTAAATTCCATGTGGTCGATATCTACCCCATCGTCAATAATGGCAATCGTTACTCCTTTTCCTTTCGTTACTTTATGCGCTTTTCCTACATTAGAATTTGCTTGAATTTTGATGCCATTAATCACCGTGTCTTGCAAATGCCATTGTTTATGATGGAATTCTTTACGCGGGCAGTGTTGCACCAATTCGGGATGACAAAGTTCTACTTCCGGCCTATCCAATAAATCATTACAAAGTTTGAAAATATCCAATCCAATATTATCAGGTGCACTCGCGAAGTAGGCATTTTTAGCGTACGGTAGGTTTCTTTTTATTTTTAAATTCCAGTTTTCGAGTAAGGTTTCGCAAACATCGATTGCCAGTTTTGATTTAAATTTTATAAAAAGATTTTCTGTATAAAGTATTGGAGAATCTGCTTTATCATCTACCAAAACCCTTCCTGCAAATCTTAATTCTGGTTCTTCTTTCAATACTTTACGAGCCGTATCTCTAAGGGCAGTTTTATTTTTAGGTCCAGCGGACACACTTCTTGACCTTACTTGTTTTGCATGTAAAATACAGACATCTGACTCTGGGAAGTTATGTTCTACCTCAAATTTTTGAAGTACTTTTTTTGCTTTTGCAGAATGGACAGCCGCATTTAGCGACCGCGCGTTTTTAGTTCTAACGACTACTCTATCATTTGAGATTTTGAGGGTACTTTTCTTACCATTTTTACCTCCGTAAGTGTATGTGTACATATGCTACTTTTGGTTCAAAATGTGATTGATAATCATATAACTCTTACTATCAATCGTTAGTATGTTTTGAATTTTCCTACGAAGATAAAAAAGAATGTTTAATTGAACTTGATTTACAAAAATGTGGGCATTAAGTCTCTTACCTTTCTCTTCAATATTCAAAAGTATCAGCTATTTTTAAAATAGCTAATAATGCCCTGATTTTAAATAGAAATCTGTTTTGAGATATGATTTTTCAAGCGATTGTCGTGGGTGACAATCAGTAAAGCAGCGTTAACAGAAGCGGCCTGTTCTTCGAGTAATTGAGTGACTTGACTTGTGTTCGTATCATCGAGCGCAGAGGTCGGTTCATCTGCCAAAATCAAAGCAGGTTGATTGATAATCGCTCGTGCGATAGATGCCCGCTGCTTTTCTCCTTCGCTTAATTTATTGGGTTTTTTATTGAATTTATTTCCAATATTCAACCTATCAAGTAATTCCTGAATTGGCTTTTTATCATATGACTTACCTGCCAATTTTTGCGCCAAGCCAATATTCTCACCAACCGTTAGTGATTGTATAAAATGTGGTTTTTGAAAAACCACCCCAATATTATTTCCACGAAAAGCATCCAATTTCCCAGCCGAAAGTTTATTAATTGCCGTACCGTTTACCTCAACTGTTCCGCTTGTCGGTCGTAACATGCCAGCCAAAAGGTGAAGCAAAGTAGTCTTTCCACTTCCAGAATCACCCAAAAGCAACCACGACTCTCCATCTTGACATTCAAAGTCAGGGAAAGAAAACGAGTTCTGTTTATCGTAAGAAAATTTGAGTTGACTGGTTTTTAGCATTATTTTTTTTGAGTTGCGGGTTTGCGAGCGGCAAGTTGCGGGTTGCGTGACTCGTACCTCGCAACCCGCACCTCGTCTCACCCTGTTATTGCTTTGATGCCTGGCAAGGCTTTTCCTTCTAAATATTCGAGCATGGCGCCACCACCTGTTGAGACAAAACTGACTTTACTGGCCAATTCCAACTGATTGATAGCCGCTACCGAATCACCTCCGCCGATAAGCGAAAAAGCGCCGTTTTCAGCCGTTGCTTTTGCGACTGCTTGAGCGATAACTTGTGTTCCGTTTGCAAAATTGGACATTTCAAAAACACCCATAGGGCCATTCCAAAGAATCGTTGCTGAATTTTCTATGACACTGATAAACTTTGATTGCGCCTCTGGGCCAATATCCAATCCCATCCAATCTTTTGGGATGTTATTGGTTTCCATCGTAAGAATTTTGGCGTCATTAGAAAACTGATCAGCGATAATTGAATCCACTGGCAAACAAATTTCGACGCCTTTCTCCTTGGCTTTCGCCAAAAGTTTAAGGGCGAGTTCCATGCGATCATCTTCCACCAAAGAATTACCAACATTACCTCCCTGCGCTTTCACGAAAGTGTAAGCCATACCACCACCAATGATGATATTATTAGCAAAATCAATCAATCTTTCCAATAATAAAATCTTATCACTCACCTTCGCACCTCCAACGATTGCAGTCAACGGTCGTTCAGGACTATGAAGTAGTTTATTGGCATTTTCAATTTCCTTTTCAATAAGAAAGCCAAATGATTTTTCTTTTGGCAAAAAGAAATTGGCAACAATTGCAGTGGAAGCATGTGCTCGATGCGCTGTTCCAAAAGCATCATTTACATATAAATCGACGCGTTGAGCGAGGTCATGTGCCATTTTTTCATCCCCTTTGGTTTCGCCTTTTTCAAATCGCGTATTTTCTATCAATAAAACCTCACCTGCTTTCAATTTCTTGATAGCAGCGGTCGATTTTGGGCCAATCGTATCTTCTGCAAACTGCACTTCTGTATCCAATTTCTTGGAAAGTAGCGGAACGATATGTTTTAAGGTGAATTTTTTTCGGTTGATGGAGCCATCC
>CALHBQ010000358.1 GCA_937930815.1 uncultured Saprospiraceae bacterium
GCATCTGTTAGTGCATCTTCGTCAGGAGAACCAGTCCACTTCTCACATTGAGCGAACATGAAACTTGAAAAGAAAATTGAAAGGGCACTTACGAAAAGTATTTTTTTCATCTTTCTGGAAATTTATTTGAATTATGTAAATGAATTTTTTGACTTAAAAATTTGACGTTGCTTAGTTAAACTTACGTTTGAAGAACCAAGTGTTATCATTCAAAGTAAAACCTGCTGTCAAATTGACGTAACTTTCAGAAATCGAATTTGCGCTTGTTAAAGAACTTAAATCTTTTAGTTGTCCAAGTTCCAAACTCAAGTTGACAAAAGATATCGTCTGTCTCGGTAATATGATCGGTAGTCCGACCCCAAATGTTACACCGTAATCCGATAAATTAAGTCTTGGGTCTTTTCCAAAAAAGACACCACCTCTATATCTTATCTTTTTAGCGTAGCTATTATATGATTTGTAATCGGGCGTTATTTCTCCTCCAATTCCAAATTCCCAAGTGTCATTTAGGTCTTGGCCATCTACCAAACCTTCGTTAAAGTATTTGCTCCATTGAGCATATTTGAAATTGGCACCGAGTTTCCACTTATTGCTTTCTTTCAGCATCAAACCGATTCCAAACTCACCAGGTAACTGCCCTTTTTGACGCAACTCTCCATTTTCGGTAATGGTATCTCTGTCAAAAAAAGTGTTATTTGACCTAAATTCAAGCAAACTACTGTTGGTGTCAAAACCAGTTGCACTGTTGCCATAGGCTCCTATTGTCAATATTTTTCCAGTTGGTACGATGCCATCGGACGTTTCTTTTTTGAAAACGACATTGTACTGAACACCCAAATTCCAATTAAAACCTTTGATGCTTGTTGCTTTCTCTGTGATGACATTATAAGTAGGTTGTGCATCAAAATCGAGTGAGCGCTCATTGTTTATTTTTCCGAAGATATATCCAAGATTAAGACCTGCACTGAAATTTTTGTAACGATAAGCATTACCCCACATAAATCGATAAGTACCTCCATCACCTTTGAAAAATTCAGCAACCTGACTACTATCTTGCAGCGTACGATCTAACTCAACGCCATAATTTACATCACTGTAAGGCGAAAGGCTGAAATTCATACCCCAAGCCCACGGGCGTACTTTTTTATCTAAAATTTGGTTCAGTTTATTTTGAGTAATAAAACCAAGCGAAAGGTACCCAAGGTTTCCACTCGTTACACCAACGTCTGTGTTGCCATCAGACAAAGCAGAGTATTGACTATAAAGTCCTACCTCAAATGAAGTCGCATCTAAGAATCCCAACGATGCAGGATTGACAAGGTTGACTTGAAATGGATCATGGTAAGCCGCAGATTGCCCTCCCATCGCACGAATTGCTGAAAAGTTTTGGTCGAACAAATCTCCCATCCCCAATCTGGAATATGGCGAGTTATCTTTTACACGTTCAGCTTGTCCGTTTTGAGCAAACGAACAAATGGGAAATAGTAAAATTAGGATGAGGTATTTAATAGTTTGTCTATGCATTAAAGCGTTTGTTTTGCTCTTAATTAGATTTAATTCAGAGCGATTATTTTATTTAATCCAGCAAGGACGATATTTGGGCGTGCAAATATCCTTCTTTTCAGATGTTTCACAAAGAAATTGGTGTCACCACCAGTAAAAATCACTTTTAGTTGTCCAAAATTTTTTCTTCCCCACAAAATATAGCCGTCAACTTCTTGTACTGCTCCCCACAATGCTCCATTTCTGAGCGCTAGTTCGGTGCTTTTTCCGATTGGGTTTTCGATATCGGCTTTTTCGACGAGTGGTAACCTTGCCGTGAAATGATTCATGGCTTCCAATCGCATGGTAATTCCAGGAGCAATATTTCCACCCAAATAATCACCTTCTGCTGTCAACCAATCGTAAGTAATACAGGTGCCGGCATCTATGACTAAGCAATTGCAATTTGGGAAAAATGCTTGTGCGCCCACCACTGCTGCCAACCTATCTCTGCCCAAAGTTTCGGGTGTTCCGTACTTGTTTTGGACAGGCACTTTTGTTTTGTGAGAAAGTTCGATTGCTTTCAAATCTTCTTTTAGAAATTTTCCGAAAGCAGGTTCGATTTTTCCAGTTGCTAAATAGATGGATTTTTTAAAGGAATGGTTGGTTTGTAATTCTTTTATTTTTGAAATAGAATCACCTGAAAAAATTATTTTTTCCAATAACTTTTCACCCTCAAAAACGGCTGCTTTTGTGCGCGTATTGCCTATGTCAATGACCAGATTTGTTTCTTTGTCAGGCATTATTGTAATTATCTATTTTTTGGACAATTCCTAAAAACGCGCAAAAGTCTACATTTTCTTTTAATAAAAGAGTTTAAATCATAAAAATGTTGTGTATCCAATAGGTGCTTCTTTGAAATAAATCTGACTAGCTTCTAAAGTTTTTTAAAAATTCCTTTACTTTGTAAAATATTTCGAACTACTTGAATTTCAAGCACTTATAAAATTTTCTAATATGTCACGTCTCGATTGGTTTACTATTGCTGTTGTTAGTATCTGCATTTTAGCTATTGGCTTTTTGTTACTTAAGACTTCTACCTTGCTCAACAATGAGAATTCTATCATGACAGATCCAAACACAGAAATTTCTGATGATACGGATCTCGATTCAGATGAATCTGATATTTATACAGATGAAACATTGGAACCGAGTGATTTGGATGATGATGTTGATGATACAGATACTGCTGCGGGTGAGGATGCAGTTGCTTCATCTGATGGGAAAAGTTCAGAAGATGATGCAATCAATACCGGGAAAGGTGGCGGTGACTCCGAAACTGCTACTGAGGAGCCAATCGAAGAAGAACCAGTTAGAGTCAATACTTCTCCTTCTTCTGGGAGTGGGAGTGCTGGTGGTAGATTTATGGTTGTTGCGGGTTCGTTTGCACAAATGATAAATGCAGAGGCTATGGTGAAAGACCTTCAAAGGAAAGGCTTTGCGGGTGCAGAGGTAGGAAAATTCAATGCAGGAAAATATGCGACAGCATTGGCTGGTCGTTTTGATTCGCAAGCAGAAGCGCAATCTTTGGTTGCTGATTTGAAAGCAAAAGGAATCGAGGCATATATTCAGAAGCGTAAGTAAAGGACAGGATTTTTAGGATTAAAGGATTTTACATGATTTCTGGATTTTCAAAAAAAACAAGCACTTTGTAGTGCTTGTTTTTTTTGATCTGGAAACTTTTGTTGAGATTCGCATCGATGAATCGTATCAAATACCTTAAAGAGCTCGCGCTCATTTTATTACTTTTTTTTGGTGGTTTCTTTGGTGTAACACTCGTTGCCAATTGGGTAACGGCTCGCCATGATTATAAAATCAATGAAGTCGAGAGTAATTTGTATTTTATCAATGAGGGTGAGCAATTCGATATGGTCATAACGGGCATTTCTCATGCGCGTAATTTTTCTCGCCAAACCAATCATGCTGCTACCGAAAGCATTTTAAACAAAAAAGTACTCAATCTTGGACGTGGGGGAGGGCTGTGTGGTTTGCATGGTCAACAATTGTATCTCGATTTCTTTTTTGAAAAAGGAAATAAAACGGAGGAAGTCTTATTTATCGCAACGCCACCACTTTTGTACGGAACTTACCTCGATCGGAATGAATCTGGTTATTGGGATGAACCGATTCGATTCGATTTTTCATGGTTTATTTTAAAAAATGGAAACAGCGACAAACGCTGGCAACTGTATCAGTCATTTATTAGAAAGGTGAAACCAAGTTGGTTGTCTTTTAAAAAATACTCGAATGAACCCAATACCAATCAACTCGAAAAAATAGATTCTGTAAAAATTAAGGAAGGAATGAGGTTGGCCTACCCCGAAGGCATGACACCTGAAATGTTAAATGAAAACCTTTTCTACTTTAAAAAAATAGTCGAAACCTGCCAGAAAAATAATGCTAATCTGAAGGTCATAATCCCTCCTGCTGTTTTTGGCAAATGGCTCGGACATGAGGCAGTTCTAAAGAAATTGGATCAGTTGGGAAAAGTCGATAATTTTGAAATTATCGATTTTTCGGAAGCGATTTTAGAAAAGGAATTTTATTATGATCACCATCATCTCAATTTCAATGGGGTAAGATTGTTTTGGAAAAAATATATTTCAAACGATTGATTTACTGATTTTCAACCGTTTATAAAGTAGTTTTCATAAAAAGTGATAACTTTCGCACTTCTTTAGAAAATGAATCATCGTTTTCTATCGTTAAACAAACTTTCAAACCGAGGAGGGAACTTTTTTCACGCATCACGCGCACAACCTCGCCTTTGAATCTTGAAGTTATCTAAAGTTTTATTTCAAGCTGCAAATCCATGCTTTAGAAACCTGAAATCAGTTTTTTAATAAGCCATAGCGGTGCTATGACAGATTAAAAACCAAATTTCAGAACTCTAAATCCTGAATTTTCGCTTCTGAACTAAAACCTCAAATAACTTCATTACTTTACTATTTCAAGTTGTAATAAAAAAACCAACAGACTATGTTGTTAAACTTAATTCTATTATTTCAAAAAACAAGCGGATTAGATAGAGCAGGCGACGAACCGAAATCAGAAGGTCTCATTGATATTATCATGGGAAGTGATTACATCGGATTAACAATTTATGCTTTGCTTTTGATTTTGACATTTATTGCATTTTATATTTTCTTCGAGCGTTACTTGACGATTGGTCGTGCAGGTCGTATTGACGAAAATTTCATGAATAACATTCGCGCCAATGTACAGGCGGGAAATATCTCAGCAGGTAAAGCACTTTGCCAAACGACGGACTCTCCAGTTGCGCGTATGGTCGAGAAAGGATTGCTTCGTATCGGAAAGCCATTACGTGATATTGATGCAGCAATTGATAACGTAGGTAACCTCGAAATTTTCAAATTAGAGAAAAATTTATCAACACTTGCCTCTATCGCAGGTGCTGCTCCGATGATTGGATTCTTCGGTACGGTAACGGGTATGATTAACGCATTCTACGAAATGGCGAATCAGCAAAACGTAACACCAGATGTTTTGGCAGGTGGTATTTACGTGGCATTGATTACGACTGCATTCGGGTTGTTTGTTGGTATTTTCTCTTTTGTAGGTTATAATCTATTGGTTGCAAAAGTGGATAAAGTTGTTTTCAAAATGGAAAGAACGACGACCGACTTCATGGATTTATTGCAAGAGCCAACTAACTAAATTTTCGGATGCCGTACCCTGAGCGTAGCTGAACTTGTCTGCTGCTCTGAGGGTACAAAAGCAAAGAACCGTTTTTTCATATATGTTCCCATTCGACTACGCTCAGGGAACGCATTATTTTTATAAATGGGATTAAAAAAGCGCGCAAAAGTATCGGCGGAGTTTAGTATGGCCTCATTGACAGATATTATCTTTCTGTTACTGATTTTCTTTATGCTAACTTCCAATATCGCAGGTGTTCCAAGTATGGATTTGCCAGAGTCTGATTCGAAGACTGTCGCAGGTAACTCTATGAATATCGCAATTACAAAAGATGGAGCGTACAGCTTCAATGGAAATACCATAAGTTCGAGGTTGATAGAGTCAAAACTTCGTCGAACGATGAAGGAAATGGAGATTGATAGAAAAAACGCGACATTGACTATTGCTGCGGAGAAAGGTGTTCCATTTAGTAAAGTAACTGCTTTGATGGAGATTGCTGCTAAGTTGAAAATGAAGGCCATCATTGCTACTCAACCTACAAAAAAATAGAAAATGGGATTAAAAAAGCGCTCAAAGGTATCGGCTACGTTTAGTATGTCTTCATTGACAGACATCATCTTTTTGCTGTTGATCTTTTTTATGTTGACTTCTACCTTGGTGGCACCCAATTCTTTGAATTTGAAAATGCCTGGGAAAGGGAAGCCCAATTCCGTTCCTTCCGATGATTTGGATGAAGTGAAGATTGATAAAAGAGGCAATTATTTTTATAATGGAAAAAGAGTGAAATTAGCTTATTTGGACAAAACCCTTGGCAGAAAAGCGAGGCTAAAGGGAAGAGAAAAGTATAATTTTATTTTAGCTCCAGACAAAAGGAGTCCGGTGGAATCAGTAGTTGCGGTGATGGATATTGCGTTAAGATTTCATGCGGTGGCTACTTTGGCACCGGATCTATAGCTTTATGTTTTTTGAAATTTTAACTAAGATTGAATGCTCAAATAACAATCCGCTTAAAAATTCGTCTAATACAACAATACACCCCAGTTTACAAACCTTTAAATTTTTGAAAAATGCAAGATTTCAAAGTAGGTGAATACGAAGATGCAAACAAAAAGAAAAGTGGCGTTATCAGTACATTACTGACAGCGATTTTAATCTTATTGCTTTTTCTTCCATTGTTTTCGCATATGGATCCTCCTCCGGGGCAGGAAGGAATTTTGGTAAATCTTGGTGAGATAGACGTCGGTCAAGGCGATGATAATGCACCTCCTCCTCGTGAAATAAAAGAAAAGGAACCAGAGACGGCTCCGGAAGAGGTTAAGGAAGAAACCAAGCCTAAGCCAACACCAAAGAAACCAGAGGTGAAAAAGCCAAAGGTGAAAACTCCAAAACCAAAACCTGTTGTGAAAGAAACAGTGGTTACTGAAGATCCCGATGCGATTAGAATCAAAAGGGAAAAAGAAAAAAAGAAGAAAGCAGAAGATAAAAAACGGAAGGAAGAGGAAGCAGCAGAAGAGGCTCGTGAAGCTGCGGAAGAAGCTGCTGAGGAAGCAAAAATCGCAGAAGAGCGAAAGAAAAAAGCGATTGCCGCTGAAAAGAAACGGAAAGCAGCAGAAGCTGCACGTAGAAAAGCAGAAGCGAAGAAGAAAGCAGATGCACTTGATGGTTTGTTTGGCGATGGTGGTGGAAAGGGAAAAACTGGTAAGCCAGGTAATCAAGGCGATCCAAACGGAGATCCAAATAGTGATATCTTAGAAGGAAAAAGTACTGGTGCGGGTAAAGTCGGTGGTGGATTGGGTAGAAGAGGTGTTGTTTCTGCTCCAAAGATTACTGATAATTCGCAAGATACGGGAGTCGTCGTGGTTGATGTTTGTGTTGATAGAAACGGACGAGTGACCAAAGCGGAAATTCGTCAAACCAAAACGACAACAACCAGTAGAAGGCTTAAAAATGTTGCGGTAAAAGGAGCTAAGTCTTATAAATTCAAAAAAGATCCTTCTGCTCCAGAGACGCAATGTGGTACTATCACTGTTGACTTTAGAGTTAGATAATCAGTATTTAATAATATTTGAAAACCCGAATTTCAATTGATTTGAAATTCGGTTTTTTTGTTTTTTGGCTATATGTTTTTAATAAATTATGCTAACCATTTTTAAGGTTAACGGTTATCTTACAAATATCATTTATGGCAAATTTCTGGAAACAGGTAAAAGGTTGGTTCAAAGAGGTAGACGAGAGTAGCCCGACGAAGCCATTTATCGAAGAACGATTGGAACGAACTGAAGCGGAGCTGGAAGATCTGAAGAGTTGGAAATTGAGCAATTCGTGCTTGGAACTTTGTAGTGTAGTGTATGATTCATTTTTAGAAGAGAAAAATCATCCAGCGCTTACTTTTTTGAAGCTAAGGTCTTCTTCAGGTTTTATCATTGATTTAGAAAAAGAAAAAACAAACTTGAGGGATGCTCAGCGTTTCATGGATTTTTTGAGAGAAAAAGTATTAGCACTTAATTATAAAAGACAAAATTCGAATTATCGCCTTTATTCCAAAAATGGTAAAACTGAGAAAATTGAACGTTTCTATATGAAGCCCCGCCTCAATATAGTGGAAAGTGGACAGGTTGATCAACTATACGGAAATGTGATTATTGAACTGACCATTCGAGAAGAGGTGCCTTTAAGTTTGAAATTTCAAGTCAATGGGTACAGTGATCGAAATTATACTGATAGTAGAACTTTTGGAGCATTGATGGAGAAGGTATTTAGTTGATTGAGTTATTAAGTTGAGTGAGAATAAACGAGTACGAAGTTGGTTGATCAGGTTATTAATTAATCAGTCAATATGAGTTTACAAAAAAGTATTGATGGTTGTAACCTGTTGATGATGAGTCAGTTGACAACTAATAAACTAAATCACCCAATCGGTTTCAAATCCAAGATATTCCCCATCGCAAAACAAGTTCGACAGCGAGGTTCGTAAAGGTCTTTTTCACCCAAAAGAACGGTATCACCTTCTTGAGTAAGTCTGTAAGAATGAGTAGCGAGATTGCCACAATGACTGCAAATCGCGTGTACTTTGGTAATATATTCGGCAACGGCGAGGATGTCTGGAATCGGCCCAAAAGGTCGCCCTTTAAAATCCATATCAAGGCCGGCAACAATGACCCTCGTGCCTTTGAGTGCTAACTCTTGTATCACTTCAGCTAACTTGTCGTCAAAGAATTGAGCTTCGTCTACACCAACTACTGTGACGTCTTTGGCTAAGTTGAGCAATTCAGAAGAATGTTTGATTGGTGTCGCAAGAATGGAGTTTGCATCATGAGAAACCACTTTTAGTTCATCATAGCGCGTATCAACTTTTGGTTTGAAAATTTCGACTTTTTGATTAGCAATTTTTGCTCTTTTGAGTCGTCGGATGAGTTCTTCTGTTTTACCAGAAAACATACTTCCGCAGATAACTTCAATCCAACCGCTGCGTTGACCTTTAAAATGTGGTTCTAAAAACATGTGAATCTTTTCGACGTTAGTTTATAATGCAAAGCTAAAATCTTAATTTACTTCTTTTAAAAATTTTTACTTTTACGTTGAGGTTGTTGATAACTTCATTGATAATTTCACTTCAATTTACTAAACAAGGATACGAATAATGAATATAGACAAGGCAAAAATTCTCTTAGACAAAATAAATGTTTTGATGCGAAGCATCGCCGTCGCTCCTGACCAAGTTGCTGAAATTGAGAAAGATTTGATGAAAAATTACATTCGTCAACTTTACGAATCAGTTTTGGAAGAGGACGGAGTTGTTGTGAAAACACCTTCAAAACCTTTACCTACGAAGAAAAAACCGACCCCAAAACCAGTGGTGATCGAGCCAGTAGCTGAGCCAGAAATTGTACCAGTTCAAGCGGCTGAACCAGTAGTTGTACCAACACCAGTGCCAGCACCAAAACCAACGCCTCCTCCTCCTCCGCCTGTTCCTGAACCAGTAATAGAAATGGAGGTCGTTGAACCAACACCAGCACCAGCTCCGACCCCAAAGCCAAAGCCTGCGTCGAAACCTGTGTTTGTTCCTACGTCAACTGGTGTGAATCCTGATTTGGAAGAAATTTTCAATCTACCAAATGCGACTGATTTGGGTGAAAAATTGAGCCAATCAAATATTAAAGATTTGACAAAAGCATTTAGTATCAACGATAAGATATTGACGATCAAGGAGTTGTTTGGTGGAGACAATGCTTTATTTCAAGATACTTTAAAAGCATTAAATAAAATGTCTTCCTTCGACGAAGCGAAAAATTATTTAATGGCAAATGTCGCAAGTAAAAATAATTGGGACAAAGCGTCTAAGCAAAAGAAAGCGAAGGTCTTCGCGAAATTAATTAAACGACGGTTCAACTAATCATCTTGATTGGAAGTTCTATTGGTGAGAAATTTCAAAAAATAGGAATTGCCCATGTTTGAAAAAAGAGTCGTAAACGCAATAAAGTATCCAGCTTATTTTATCTTTTTGATTTGGGCAGTTCATCTGTTCCAATTCGTAACGCCCTTTGATTTTTCTTATTTAGGGACTTACCCACGGACGACTTTTGGATTGCGTGGGGTGATATTTTCACCATTGTTGCATAGTGGTTTCCCGCATTTGATCAATAACTCGATTCCAATGTTTGCGCTTTCTGCGCTTATCTATTTCTTTTTTCCTCGGATAGCTACCAAGTCAGTTTTGATGATTTATGTGCTTTCGGGATTGGCTGTTTGGGGTTTTGGTCGATCGGTTTTTCATATTGGAGCGAGTGGGGTAGTGTATGGATTGGTGGCATTTGTTTTTTGGACGGGTATTTTTAGAAGAAATGTAAAATCAATCGTTCTTTCCCTTATAGTTGGTTTTTATTATAGTGGAATGTTTTTGGGAATACTTCCCAATCAAGAAGGAATCAGCTGGGAAAGTCACTTGCTTGGAGGAGTAGTTGGAATATTTGTAGCCTACTGGCTACGCTATCAAATTGAAACAGATGAAGAGCCCAAAAGGTACTCCTGGGAAGATGAACCTGACAGCAGCTCTTTCTTTTTAAATAGGGATGCTTTCGAAAAAACGAAAGAAGAACGTCGAAGAGAGGAAGATAATGATGATAATTGGTTTACAACAATTTCTTAGAATACCTGCCTTTGATAAGTGCTCCTCGTAGAGAGGATTCACGAATTCTCTCTATTAAAATTTGGTTCCACGTTCAATTGAATGGGGTATTGAATCAAATTTCAAAGAAATTTGCTCGTGTGGTTCTCTGAACCATCACGCAATTTTTCAAATCTCTATATTTGAGAAATTACTATTAAATTCTTTTCAATCTAAATAAATTCCGCAAATTTGGAGATTTGCAATCGTTCGTGGCTGTTCAGAGAACAGCACGAGCAAATGTCTTTTAATTAAAAAAATAAGTCGAATGGTTTGCCCACTCTAACCAATTTAGAACCTAAAACTTATAACATTTTGGTCCATTGCCACCTCTTCTGCTTGATTTAATCTTTGACGAGCCTTCACTCCAAAATGGATTCAATTTCAACGCCACAAAAAACTCAGTAGAGCGGAAATCTGAAGAAGAAAAAATACTTCCGATATTTTCAGTTCCAATCACCAATGGGCCAACTCTGCCTGCAAGTCCTACATTGAAATCATTCCAATTATTAAAAACAACTGGTACATAACCTCCGAAAATACGATGTTCAAATCGAGGGGTGACAGACAAGTGCGAACCAATTCCAGGATGGATTTTTCCAACATTTAAAGGTTGAACAAAACTTGCATTGATGTACACATTGGGTGCCACATTTACATCACCACTAAGATTAAATGTGGTCGGTAAGGTCATTGTAAATTCAGTTTCAGGCGTAGACGTGTTTTGATCTTTCAAAACAGCAGTTCTAAATTGTTGAACTGCAGCATCAAGATCACTTGGCTCCGTATATTGGGTATAATCGCTATCTGCTATTTCAATATATTCACTGGAATTTAGCTGATGAGCAGAAGTATTCTTATTAAAATTGATGGCTCCAATATTTGTAATAGCTGCTGCTATTTTAAAGTTATATCTTTTATCTGAATCTTGGCTGTCTGCAATATAAACGGCTCCGATATCAAGTCCGACTCCCGACCCGTTTTTGGTTGCAGAGGCATCTGGAAAGCTATTTGCAAAGCTACTAGTATATCCAAAAGCGACATTGGTTTGGTTGCCAGCGATAGAGTCACTTGGAAGCTTAGTCAGGTTGAACGCTTCTTCCAATTCAAAATAACCAGCTTCATATCCTTGTAGCATTTTTACACTTCCTCCAATAGAAATTGTTCCACTTGTCAATTCAGTTTTATAACTATAATTCAACCCAATCTCAGACCAAGTCATGATAGCACCCATAAAAGGGGTAACCTCCAATGGTTGATTGATTGGATGTGCATCATATTCCCAATAGGAAAAAGCAGCGGGTATATTTTGTGTCCCAAAAACAGCATGTGCGCCTGTGAATAAACCAATATTATGCTTTTCAGTTAATTTGAAATAAACGGATGGTCCCATTAAATGTGACTGAGAGGTGATGTATCTTTTTTTAGCTCCACGATAAAAATCAAGTACAAAGTCAGCATTACTTGGTTCACCACGTAGTTCTGGTTCGAATTCAAGACTGAAATCATTTCTTTTAGAATAAAAACTCCAAAGGCTTCCATTTCTAAGGTATCCGTAATTATTGTCAAAAAATTGCTCGAACCCAATCAGGTTTATATCCCAACGATAGGGAGTGCTGGATGGAGCTGCAGGATTGATTGTTACACTGTTGATTCCAGCGTAATTGTCTGTTAACCAACCAGCTTGATACTGCCCCAAAAGAGAAAAAGTTGAAAATAAAGAGAGCCCAACAAGAAGTGTGAAAGTCTTTTTCATGTGATTATAATTTGTACTGCTTGATTTTTTTACGCTTTCAAATCCCATCTTTGAAAGTGCCCCTTAGTAGTTGGACAGTTAATATTAACTTGGCTGACTACTAAGATTTAAAAATGCAAAAATGTTGCCTGAAAAATTAGAACAATTTGGCAATTTTAGGTACGAAGATAATTAGGCCAATTATTACAGAACCAATCGAAAGAATAAGTACTGCTCCAGCCGCTAGATCTTTTGTTTTTCCTGCCAAAGGATGTACTTCAGGGGAAACCAAATCTGTAAGATTTTCAATGGCAGTGTTGAATGCTTCTGCCATGATAACGAGTGTGATGCACAAAGTTACGAAACACCATTCCGTAATCGAAATTTTTAACATCCATCCAGCTACAATCGTGATGGTCGCAACGACAAGATGTATCCGTGCATTTGTTTCCTCTTTGAAAAGTATGAAAATGCCATCGAAGGCATACCGAAAACTCTTAAATAGTTTTACTAACATTTAGCGTCTTGGGAGTAGGTTTAAATTCGTAAATACCCATGATACCTAAGTGGGAAGTTTCTTTTCCATCTAAAGTTTCGAAATCGAGACAACGTAGGTGATTGGAGTAGAAAATGTGATCAACTGGAATTTCCATAAAATCCATCTGGCCACTTGGGAAAGTCGGTGAAATGCCCTTGCGGCTATCTTTCAAACCACACGAATTTCTAAATTCTTTTATTTCATAGCTCCAACTTACGGCATTGTACTCGCCGAGCGTAATGTAGGGAGCATCAAAATCTTTGATTTTATCACTTAATACATTTAGGTGTGAAACCAATTGATTATAGCTGGTTTTGTCTTTCGCTGGCAATGTATGCGAGCTAATCAAGTTTATTTTTGAGTAAGGTGTACTTACTTTTCCAATTAAATTGGGCTTATTATTAAAATGGAAGGTATCAATCGACTCTAATGGGTATTTGGACAGTAATGCTAGGCCACAAAACCCTGTATCTGGGAGCATGACCATTGATGGATAAAAATCAATCATACACTCTGACAACTCAGCTGCCCACAGGTGATCGATTTCTTGAATCGAAACTAAATCAGCATTGTGATTTTTTATCAACTCAATAGTTTCAGAAATAGATTCTACAGATTTAGAAGTACTAAAATGAGCAACAGAAATTACATTACTCTGATTTGTTTTAATATTAGAATCTGTGAAAGGGCTATCAACTGATTTATTAAGATAAAAACAAAGTGCAGCGCAACATCCAAAACTAGTGAACATCAACCGCGGCTGGCTTATAAACATCAGCGCAAATCCCAATAGTAGATATCCAAACATGATTTGGTTGGCATAATTTGCCGCCCATTTGAAGTAGAGATAATCAGGTGTATAAATACACATACCTGCGCCAAGGATGAGAAGGAGAGAAAGGCCGTACTGGAAAATCGAACTATTAATCGCTTTGGGTATCATGATTATGGGAAGTTATAAAAATTTTCATTTGGGCTTGCGGTGCAAAAATAAGGGATATATTAATAATAAACCTCATTAATTTAATAATTGGTAAATATGATTCCTGACTTGACCTTCGGGGTCTTATTCTTTTTTTATAAAAATAAGCGCTGTGTAGATGAGTATGCGGTCTTCTTTTGACTGCTTTTTTAAGCTTTGTCACCTGCTTGGCCTTAAAAACTTAGAGGTTCATCAAATTATTATGAAATTTGCGTTGAATCAAAAATATTAACACACTCAAATTGCGATGTATCACACAATGTGTTGGCTGAGCGGAGTCGAAGTCAATAAAGGTGGAAGTTTAGTCTTCGTTTATTTACCCTTCGACTTCGCTCAGGGTACGATATCGGTTTATCGCGATTTAACTTAACATAATCAACTTATGAAATACTCTTACGCTCTTGTTTATCCATTTTTAATTATCATTCTTTTAATGGCTTGTGGCAGTCCTACTACCACGGATGCAGATTTGCAGAAAACAGAAAGCCCTATAAGCCAAATAAATAAGGCGATAAAGGATAGCCCCAAAAATGCGGATTTATATTTTCAAAGAGCACAGCTTTTTCACGAAAGTGAAACCTACTTAGATGCCATCGCCGATTTATCAAAAGCAGTTGAGTTGGATTCCAATAATTTTGAATATTATCATCTATTGGCGGATGTTTATATGGATTCTTACAAATCATTTGATGCCTTGAGAGTCATGAAATCAACCGTTGAGCGATTCCCAGATAACACGCCTTCTTATTTGAAATTGGCTGAATTTCAACACATTCTCAAAAAGCATAGAGATGTGTTTGAAACGGTTGATAAGGTTTTGAAAAAAGATCCTCAAAACGCGGAAGCCTATTTTATGATGGGACTTTCACTCAAAGAGATTAACGAAACCAACCGAGCAATCAATAGTTTTCAATCGGCAGTAGAGAATAATCCACAATTGATAGATGCATGGATTGTTTTGGGGCAGATGTACACCGAGTTGGGTGATCCACTTGCGCTCAAATATTTTGATAATGCCTTATTGATTGAACCCAACAACTTGGATGTGATGCATGCAAAGGCTTACTATTTGAATGAACAAAAAGACACAAAAGGGGCATTAGCAATTTATAATGAAATGGTGGCAAAAGACCCAAAATACAAAGAAGCTTATCTCAATTCAGGTTTGATTTATTTGGAAATGGATAGCCTTCAAAAAGCAATTAGTAATTTTGATATTCTATTAGAAGTAGCGCCATTGACAATTGCAGGCTATTATTATCGGGGGCTGACCAAAGAGTTGGCTGGTGATATGGAAGGTGCAAAATCTGACTTTAAACAAGCACTCAAATTTTCTCCAAATTACGCCAAAGCGCAGGAAGGGCTTCAACGTGTGGAACAGGAATTGTAGCATACAGGTTGCTGAGTTGCCATTGTTGCCAAGTTACGGTTATAGAAAATCTTTGATTTTTTGACAACCACGGCAACCCGGCAACCACGGCAACAATGGCAGCGCTTAACCGTTAATAAAAGAAAAATTCCATGTATAAAATATTGATCATTGTGCTCTGTGCCGTAGTTGGCACTTGTGCAACTTGCCAAAATACAACTGCTACCAAATCGCAACCTGTTGAAAAGGTAGTCGAAAAAGCACCTGCTCCAAAAGCACCGATTGTAAAAAAGGCAACGCTACCTGCTAATACTTCAGGCGTTTCTGATGAGATTAAGAAAAAGCGAAGTAATTATTTCGTTTCGACGGCTCGTCAAAAGGAGCAAATTGATACCCTTTTTCCATATGATTTATCTTTCAAAGATTTGAATGGAAAAGAGTTGATGTCTGCCGATGCAATGGCCAGAAATGGAAAGCCAACAGTACTACTTTTTTGGTTAACGACCTGCGCTCCTTGTCGCATTGAGATGGGACAAATCAAGAAAAAATATGCAGGTTGGAAAGAAATGGCTGACTTTAATTTGTATGCGATTTCAACCGATTTTCCTAAAAATCATGAGCGCTTTTTCAAAACAGTAAAAGAGCAAGAGTGGGGTTGGGATACTTACCTCGATGTCAATCGCGAGTTCTTAAAAATCATGCCTGGTAACCTCAATGGTTTGCCACAAACTTTCATTTTAGATAAGGACGGTAAAATCGTTTTCCACAAACGTAAATATAGGCATGGCGATGAGGATAAGCTATTTGCAAAAATTATGGAGATAGCGGATAAGGGATAATATTCAGCGAAGTATTATTTTTGCCCCACAAAAGGCACAAAAGAAGCACAAAAGAGAAAGGAGTATTGTGAATTTCTCATGTGAACTTTTGTGCCTTTTGTGGTTTAAAAAAAACGATTTAAAAAAGTACCAATGAGTGCAACAGCCGATATGCCTTACTTCATCAACCCTTCCAAAAATCTTTCTAAAAAAGAAAAGTTGGAGGCCTATGAAATTGCCGAATTATCTATCAATGCGAACTTAGATCAAGAGACCCATTTGATTATGAAAATGTCGACGATCAACTGTATTTTGAAAACCTATTTGCCTTATTATTATTGGGTTGGTTTTTATATGGTACATGATGGCGCATTGGTGGTTGGTCCATATCAGGGGACGTTGGGTTGTTTGCATATTGATTTTTCGAGAGG